>JBPCOO010000160.1:0-3575 GCA_051000155.1 Solirubrobacterales bacterium
GTCGCCAGCGAGCCCGAGCGGACGGTGGCCTCGACGCCCAGCGGAAGCGGAGCATGGTCGGCGTCGATCTCGAGCGTGACCAGCGCTCGGTTATCCGGCGTCAACTCGATCTCGGACACCGAGCCGATGGCGACGTCGGCGGCGACCACCTCGTTGCCCGGCACGAGCTGGCTCGCGTTGACGAACTCCGCCTGGACCCGGTAGGGAGCGCTACCGCCGACGAGAAGCAGCGCCACAATGGCCATGCCGCCCAGCAGAGCCCCGATCGCCGCAAGAGTCCTCCCCCTCACCTGCGGGAGCTTTTCACATTCGTGGCGGCTGTTGCAAGAGGCAACCGCGCGCGAGCGCTAACGTAAATGCCGTGGGTGCACCCGAGGCCAAAGACGAGCAACGCAAGCACGTAACCCGCTCGCGCTTCCGCCCCGGCGGGATCACCGTCGACAAGGTGGAGGGAAGGCCCTTTCGGGAGCGCAAACCGCCGTGGCTGAAGGTCCCCGCGCCCGGTGGACCGAAGTACCGCGAGCTCAAGAGCCTGATCGGAGGCGAGCGGCTCAACACCGTCTGCGAGGAGGCCAACTGCCCCAACGTCGGCGAGTGCTGGGAGCGCGGCACCGCGACCTTCATGATCCTGGGCGAGACCTGTACCCGCCGCTGCGGCTTCTGCAACGTCCAGACCGGGGTCCCCACCTGGAACGACCCGCTCGAGCCCGCCCGGGTCGCGCGCTCGGTGTCGACGATGGGGCTCAAGCACGCGGTGATCACGTCGGTCGACCGCGACGACCTTCCCGACTACGGCGCCTCGGCCTTCGTCGGCGTCATCCGCCAGATCCGCCGGCAGGCGCCGGGCTGCAAGGTCGAGATCCTCACCCCGGACTTCCGCGGGCAGGAGATGCCACTGGCGCGGGTGATCGCCGAGCGGCCCGACGTCTTCAACCACAACTGCGAGGTGGTCCCGCGGCTGTATCCGATCGCCCGCCGCGGCTCGGAGTTCCTGCGCTCGGCCCGCGTGCTGCAGATGGCGAAGGAGATGGGCGGGGATGAGGTGATCACCAAGTCGGGGCTGATGGTCGGCCTCGGCGAGAGCTTCGAGGAGATGGTTGACACCTTCGGCCGACTTCGTGAGCACGACGTCCAGGTGCTGACCGTTGGTCAGTACCTACGCCCGACCGAGCAGCACCTCCCGGTGATCCGCTACTGGGAGCCGGAGGAGTTCGACGCGCTCGCCGTCGAGGCCCGCAAGATCGGCTTCGAGGCCGTGGCCGCGGGGCCGTTGGTCCGCTCCAGCTACCACGCCGACGAGGCCGCCGCCGAGGCGATCGCGGCCCGCGACGGCGCGGTCGAGCCGAGCGCCTTGGCGTAGGGGCCGAGAGGCGGGGGAAGGCGGCAAACCGCCGGGGGCGGGAAGCTGCCGGCCGAGCCGACGTGCCCTTCCTTCGTTCGCCCGTGCCGATTCCGACCGCTCCGCCGATACGCGGCAAGGCTTCGCCAATCGTGTCCGGCAGGGCTCCGGTCAGGATCATCGCGCCCCGGCACCCGCGGGCTCGGTGGCCTCAAACACGGCCGGGTTCCGGTCCGTCCGGTCTACGCCAGGCGCTCGAGCACGTCGCCCTCGGGACCGACCGCGATCACCGTCGGCACCAGCACGATTCCGTACTTCCTCGCCAGCTCGGGCCGCTCGCGGACGTCCAACTTGACCAGGGGCGACTCCTCCGCGCGCAGGCGCTGCTCCCAGGTGATGCACTCCGAGCAGAGGGGATGGGTGAACTGGATGTGCGTGCGCGCGGCTCCGAGACCGCCGAAGTCGGCCGGGTCGAGGCTGCCCTCGAGATCCGAGGTCCGCGAGGAGATCCCCCTGAGCCTTGCCCTCAACCGGTACAGCTCGCAGCCGGCGCAAAACCCGGTGATCGCGGCCAGGGCCGCCAGAGCCGCGACCATCGCTCCAAGGGCGGCGCCTAGCGCCGGGGCGCCGAGCCACCACGCGACCGCGGCCGAGCTCAAGAAGACGACTCCCATTTGGTTGGCGAGCCGGGGCGCGCGCGAGTCCTCCAGCTCCCCCTCGCCCATCCGCGGCTGGATCAGCTCGAAATAGAAGCGGCAAGGAACGCACCAAGCGCGCCCAAAGGTGAGGCCGATCGCGAGCTGGAGGCTCATCAGAGCCCACGCCAGCGGCCAGCCGAAGATCACTCCGCCGAGCGCGACGACGGCGACAACGGCCTGATTGGTCCGCGGTGCACGGACGTCAATCACATCGGTGTCACGATAGGGGTGGGCTCGCGGCGCGGTCGGCATCGGTCAATTCTCGCAAACCGGGGAACCCGGATCGGGAATTGGGTGCTTGCTGCCGGCCGGCGCCCGGCAGGCCACGGCCCGTCCGCGGGTGCGCCTGCGCGCGAATAGCTACGCCAATAGTTGATCTACGCTCCGCCGCGACTTGTTCTTCCTCCCGCTCAAAGACGACACACCGACCGCGCGTTTCCCGGTGGTGACCGTAGCGCTGATCGTGATCAACCTGCTCGTCTTCGGCTGGCAGCTCAGCCTCTCCTCCGAGCCGGGAAGCTCCGGCTCGAAGGCATTGGCGGGCACCGACATCAGCGAGCGCGACGAGGCAATCCTCAACGGCGGGGCGATCCCCGAACGGATCACCAACCCCGGGACCTCGTGTGAGCTGGTCCCCGTCGCGGGCGGCGACTCCGGAGGCAACCGAGCGGACGCGACCACCGCCACCGTCGCCTGCGACGGCACCGCTCCTGCCCGCCAGGCGCGTCGGCAGGGGGTCGGGGGTCAACCGATCGACGCGCTCCCGTGGGTGCTGACCCTGTTCAGCTCGATGTTCCTCCACGGGGGATTCCTCCACTTCGGCTTCAACATGCTCTACCTCTGGATCTTCGGCAACAACATCGAGGACTCGATGGGCCGGGGTCGCTTCATCGCCTTCTACCTGCTCGCCGGGCTGGTCGCGGTCTACGCCCAGGCGTTGCTGGATCCCTCCTCGACCACACCGACGATCGGCGCCAGCGGGGCGGTGGCGGGAGTGCTGGGGGCCTATGCTCTGCTCCATCCCAAGGCACGGGTGCTGAGCTTCGTGCTCATCTTCTTGTTCTTCACCTTCGTTCGGGTGCCGGCGCTCGCGATCCTCGGGGCCTGGTTCCTCCTCCAGCTACTGCCGGTCGCCGGGCAGCTCGCAACGCCCGATGTCGCCGACCCGGGAGGGGGGGTGGCGTACCTCGCGCACGTCGGGGGCTTTATCTTCGGTCTGACAATGATCAGCCTCTTCGCCAAGCGGCGGGGCGATCGACCACCGAGGCCGGGGACCTGAGTCAGGGCTCCGGCGCGAGCGACGAACGGGTCATCCATGAACAGCGCGATGCGGGGAATCGTTTTGGGAGCAGCGGTCGCCTTCCTGCTGATCTTCGCCGGCATGACCCTCTATGCCCTGGGCAGCGCCACTCCCAACTTCGCCTCGGTGCTCGCCTTCGGCTTCTCCTTTCTGCTCCTCTTCCTCGGACTGATGGCCGTGATCGGGGCGCTCCGGACTCATCCGAACGAGGCTTGAAGCCCCCGCCCGGCGGAGTTCC
>JBPCOO010000164.1:0-6647 GCA_051000155.1 Solirubrobacterales bacterium
CATGCCTCCTGGCTCAACCAGATCGAGATCTACTTCTCGATCGTTCAGCGCAAGGTGCTCACTCCCAACGACTTCGGCTCGCTCGCCGAGGTGGCCCGCCGGCTCAACGACTTCGAGCACCTCTACAACGAGGTCGCCGAGCCCTTCGGGTGGAAGTTCACCCGCGAGGACATGAACGCCTGGCTGGCGCGACTGAAGGCTCGGGAGCGTGATCGGCTTGCCGCGGCGGCCTGAGACGGACGGTAGTTATGAGTTAGAGCACTAAGCGGTGCCGATGCTGCCGCCTATGCTGACGTCATGAGACAGGGCAGCGCCGCAATGGGACCGATCCGGGGAGGGCTCCGCAACATCGGTGGCTCCGCCGTTCAGAAGGCCCGCCGCGCTCGCGACCTACTTGGCTCCCCGCGCCAGGGCGAGCTCCGCGGCATGTACCTCGACCTGCTCGAGAAGGCCCTCCTGCACACCCTCTATGACCCACCCGACCGAGGCGAGGAGCCGGAGTTCTCCAAGCGCGCCTTCAGCGAGGCACTCGCTGGGCAGCCGGTGGCCCCGATGAGTGACCTCGAAACTCGAGCCCAGGGGCGCGACTGGCCCGTCTACGCTCAAACGATGATCGGGGTCAAGCGATTGCGCAACGTTCGTCGCTGCGCCCAGGCCGTGATCCGCGAGAGCGTGCCCGGCGATCTGATCGAGTGCGGTTGCTGGCGGGGTGGCGCATCCATCCTCATGCGGGCCGTGATCAGAGCGCATGGTGCCGACGAGCGAGAGGTAGTCGTCGCCGATTCCTTCGCGGGCGTCCCGCCGCCGGACCCCGAGCGCTATCCAGCGGACGCGGGCGACCTCAACCACACCGCGCCCGAGTTGGCCGTCTCCCTCGAGGAGGTCCGCGCCAACTTTCGCCGCTATGGCTTGCTCGATGACGGCGTCAGCTTTTGCGAGGGCTGGTTTCGCGACACCCTGCCCACCCTCGCCGATCGCACTTGGTCTCTGATCCGGCTCGACGGCGATCTCTACGAATCGACCATGGACGGGTTAGCCAACCTCTACCCCAACCTCTCCCCCGGTGGCTTTTTGATCGTCGACGACTACGGATGGGACAATTGCCGCCAGGCGATCGACGACTATCGGCATGCCCACGGCATCACCGAACCGATCGAACGAATCGATTGGGTCGGCGCCTGCTGGCGCAAACAGGGGTAGGCGTGGAGGCGGACGCAGAGACCCGGCAACCGATTGATCCCGGCAAGCGCTTCCGTCGCGAGCAGGGGCTGCCGGTGGTGCCGGTGCTCGACGGCTTCCGCGCCGTCGCCATCCTCGGAATCGTCCTCCTGCACCTGATGGCGGTCTATCTGCTGCCGCTGTCGGCGACCGAGGAGTTCATCACCAACGGCATCCTTCCCAACCTGGTCGACATTCTCTTCATCCTCAGCGGGTTCGTCGTCTTTTTGCCGACGGTCGCCAGGCGGGGGGACTTCGGGCCGGTCTTCTTCTACGCGATCCGTCGAGCGGCCCGACTGATGCCGGCGTTCTGGCTGGCGATCGCGGTGGTGGTGACGCTGATCGCCTTCTGGCCCGAGTCCCCTGCGCCGCCGAGTCCGTCGATCTCCGAGGTGGGCATTCACTCGATCGCGATGCATCGACCGGCCGAGCTGTTCATCGACGGGTTCAACCAGGGGCTCTCGATCGACGGACCGATGTGGACGCTCTCACTGGAGATGACCTTCTACCTTCTCCTCCCCCTGATCGCGGGGATCTATTTCCGCCACCCTCTCCTCGGGCTCCTGGCCGCCCTGTCGGTAACCGTCGGGTGGAAGCTGGGGGTCGACAACGCCGCCGAGATCGCTCGCTTCCTCGGGTTCAACCCGAGCGCCGACCGGCTGATCGCGGTGCAGGTCTCCGCCGGCGGTCAATTTCCAGCCTGGGCCTTCCACTTCGCCCTCGGGATGACCGCGGCTTGGCTCTACGTCTGGCTGCGCCAGCGGTATCGACCCGAGGTGCTGGCACGTCGCGCGCCGTGGATAGCCGTCGGCGCTCTGTTGGCGCTGGTTCCGTTGATGATCAAGTTCGGCTCCTACACGTCCCCGGTGGCGCTGCTGGCGCCGGCGGTGGCGAGGACCGACATCGCGCTGGCGGCGGCGATTCCGCTGGCGATCACGATCTTGATGCTGGCGGTCTCGCTCTCCCCGTCGCTGCTGCAGCTTCCGTTCGCGGTTTCGCCAGTGCGGCGGCTCGGTGATATCAGCTATGGCATCTACCTGATCCACTACCCGGTGATCCTGTTCGTCGGCACCCTGATCGCCACCTCCGACTCCGCTCTCGCCGCGGCCCTCAACCGACCGTTTGTGTTGAGCCTGATCGTGGTCGCGATCGCGGTCAGCTACGGGCAGCTCTCGGCGAAGTACCTCGAGCTTCCCGTGCGGCGCTGGGCCCATCGCTACGGGCGCCGGGCAGAAGCTCCGAGCGGCAGATCAGCCGCGGGCGAGCCGGCGCCGGGTCCGTAGGGCCCACTCCCAGCCGAGCGCGCCCAGCATCAGCCGCTCGCGTCCGAGCGTCTCGGTCGTCCGCAGCCTCTCAGCCGCGACCCGGCGGCCGAGCCAGCGGGCGGCGGCTGCGGGTTCCTGAAGGTCCCGCAGGAGGGCGAGCTTGCCGTCCTCGGCGCGCTTGCCGCACCGCATCTCCAGCACGCTCGCCGCCAGCGCGACCCGACAGTAGAGCCTGAAGTACGGCACCCGGAGACCGAGGTGGTAGCCGCGTCCGCGCAGCAGGCGCAACGTCTGTCGTGAGCGTGACCACGGCGAGCCGCTGAAACGACCCCCGGCGTTGGCGAGCAGGTGCCCCAAGGCCGCGTCGGTGTGTTGGACGTAGTCGTAGAGCGGACGGTCGACGTAGCTGATCGGGCCTAGCGTCATCGCTACCTGCGCGATCCAGTGATCGTGGAAAAGGGGACCGTGGCGCACCGGGAACGGGAGCACGTCTTTGAGCAGCTCCCGGCGGAACATCGAGGCCGCGCCGGTCACCGTGTTTGCCACCACCAAGGAGCCGTAGTCGGTGTGGTTGTTGTCGCGATAGGCCCAGTAGGTGTCGGAGAGGACCTCGCCGCCGCTGTCGACGATCCGCGTGTCGGAGTAGACGAGCTTTGCCTCAGGTTCGATCCCGGCGATCAGCTCCGCGAGCTTTTGCGGGTACCACTCGTCGTCCTGGTCGGCCAGGGCGATGTAGTCCACAGCCGTCGGCACCAGC
Organism: Solirubrobacterales bacterium; assembly: GCA_051000155.1. GTDB lineage: Bacteria > Actinomycetota > Thermoleophilia > Solirubrobacterales > 70-9 > CAXMST01. The sequence goes on from JBPCOO010000164.1 coordinate 3,241, forward strand.
TGCAGCGCGCGCTCGAAGTTCCGGTAGATGCCGCGATTGCGATCAGCCGGGACCACCACGAAGCGCTCGTCGCCATCGATCGCCCGCTCGATCGCCTCCAGACCTCGAGTCCCGGAGCCGTCATCGCTGATCAAGCAGATCCAGCTTCTATGGGTCTGCGAGCGGATCGAATCGATCTGACGCTGGAACAACTCGGGATCGGGACGGTAGGTAGCCATGCAGATCGCCACTCGAGGCCCCTCGCCACCGACGCCGCCTCCTCCCAATCGCCCTGCCTCGACGCCGGAGCTCCCACCGCCTTCCGATCGCCCTCCCCGCGCATGTCCGAAACCCTCGCCCCCACTTCCCCACCCACCGCGACCGCCGATCGCATCGAGGCCGGGCAGCTGAGCGCGCAGATGAAGGGCTCCCAGCTCGCGCCGGCCCTTGCCCCGGGGGGCGATCGCAAGCGGGAGGCTTACCGTCTCGGCTCGGCCGAACAACGCGGGCTCGAGCCGGAGCAGAGCCCACCAGTAGGCGCCCGTGCCGCGCTGGCCCGGGGGCGCCGCCCCCCAACCCATCACCGGCCGCCGCTCCTCGCCCAGCCAGAGGCTCGGCTCCCCGCGGGCTACCCCTGCCGAGACACCGTCGAGGAAGAGCGCCTGGCCCCCACCAACCGCGATCTCCTCCGGAAGTGGCTTACAGAGCCCATCCGCTTGGCACCCACGCGGACCGCTCTCATCAACCCGACCGGCGGCGAGGGCCGTCTGCTCATCCGGAGCTCGCATCCGGCGGAGGATCGCACAGCGACGCCCGCCGCACGCCGAAACGGACTTCGGCCTCATAATTGGACCCGTGGAAGCCATCGCCCCCAGCCGCCCCACCGATCGCCCCGGCTCGCTCAGGCGCGACTACCCCGAACTTGTGGATGTGGTCGGCCCCGCCGCCTTCGGCGGCGAGCCGCGGCGCTTCTTCGAGCTGCTCTGGATCGTCACCAGGAACGAGTTCCGGCTCGAATACGCGAACACGGTGCTCGGCCTCCTCTGGACGATCATCCGCCCCCTCGTCTTCTTCGGGGTGATCTTCATGGTCTTGCGGGGGGTGCTCGACTTTGGCGGCCAGATCACCAACTACGGGCCGTTCCTGGTCCTCAACCTGGTCCTGTTCCAGTACTTCCAGGAGACGACGACTCGCTCGGTCCGTTCGGTCTCAGCCCGCGAGGGGGTGGTCCGCAAGATGCAGTTTCCACGGATCATCATCCCGCTCTCGGTCAGCCTCAGCGCCGCCCTGACGATGGCTCTGAATCTGATTGCGGTCCTGCCGCTGTTCATCATTGCCGGGCTGACCCCAAGCCTGAGCTGGGTCGGGCTGGCGCCGGTGCTCGCGATCCTGATTCTGCTCTCGACCGGGCTTGGACTGCTGCTCTCGATTTGGTACGTCCACTTCGAGGACACCGCGCAGATCTGGTCTCTGATCAGCCGCATGCTCTTCTACCTCTCTCCGATCCTCTACCCGATCGAGGTCCTGCCCTCGGAGACCCTGCAACGGCTCGCGGGTCTCAATCCACTGTTTCCGTTGTTCGAGCAGGCTCGGGTGTGGGTGATCGATCCAAGCGCACCCAGCGCGGTCGAGGCAAGCGGGGTGCTGCTGGGCCTGGTGATCCCGTTGATTTTCACCGGACTGGTCGTCACCGTTGGGGTGAGGACGTTCGCTCGTTCCGCTCCCCGCGTTGCCGAGGAGCTCTGAGGTGGCGGCCGCGCCCCTCCCGGCGATCGTCGTCGAGGACGTCTCCAAGAGCTTCCGGGTGCCGAGGAAGGAGCGCAATCGCGGGATCGCCGCATGGCTACAACACCCCCTCGGCGGGCGAGAAAGTGCACGGCTGAGGGTGCTGGACGGAGTTTCCTTCGAGGTCGGCCAGGGCGAGTTCTTCGGCGTGGTCGGGCGCAACGGATCGGGCAAGAGCACGCTGTTGAAGCTCCTGGCGAGCGTCTACCGCGCTGATTCGGGGCGAATCAGGATCGCCGGCAGGCTGGCCCCGTTCCTCGAGCTCGGGGTCGGCTTCAACCAGCAGCTTCCCGCCTATGAGAACGTGATCCTCAACGGAGTGATGATGGGCCTGACCCCCCAGCAGGCCGAGGCGCGCTTCGAGCGGATCATCGACTTCGCCGGGCTCGGGGAGTTCACCGAGCTGCGGCTGAAGAACTACTCGTCGGGAATGAAGGTGCGCTTGGCCTTCGCGGTGATGATCCAGGTCGACGCCGACCTGCTGCTCCTGGACGAGGTGCTGGCCGTCGGTGACCAGGAGTTCCAGCAGAAATGCGACGCGGAGTTCGAGCGGATGCGCTCGGAGGGCCGCACGGTGATCCTGGTGACCCACGCGATGTCGCGGGTCACCACTTACTGCGACCGGGCGATGCTGATCCACGACGGCGTGGTCGACTCGATCGGCGATCCCCACCAGATCTCCAACCGCTACCTCCAGGTGAACCTGGAGGCCGCTGCCGCCTCCGGCGGCGATGAGACGGGTGTCGCTAGCCGTTGGGCCGAGGCGATGAACGATCCGCCGGTGCGAATCGTCAGCTGCGAGCTGACCACCGCGGGAGGCGAGCCACGCTCGGAGTTCTCCGCTGAAGACGCGATCGGGGTGCTGATGGAGGTGGCGATCGATCGGCCGACCGGACCGCTCGGTCTGCGCCTCCGTCTCGACGATCCCCAGGGACGCCTGGTCTTCTCCGGGGGCGCCGAAGACCTCGACCTCGATCCCGCCGAGCTCGCGGTCGGCTCGACCCTGCGACTGCGGGCGACGATCGAGAACCGCCTCGGCGCCGGTAGGTTCGCGCTCATCTGCGGAATCTTGGAAAACCAGCCAGAGGGTCCCCCGATCCCGGTCACCGCCCCCACCATCCGGCCATTCGAGGTCATCGACGGGCCCGCCGAGACGATCATGAACCTGCAAACCGAGATCAGGCTGCTCGAGGGGCGATCGGGCAACGGCTGAGCGTGGCGTCGGCTTTCGGTGCTCGCCCACCCGGGAATCAAGTCGCTCGAGCTCGGTCCGGGAGGGCTACCCCGAGCTCGCGAAAGCGCTACCGCGAGCCCCGGCAGATCGCGACCAGGTCGAGCACGCCATCGAAGCCTTCGGTGACGAGGTCGAAGTCGGAGACCTCGATCGAGGCGGCGAGCGGGTCTACCTCGGCACGTTCGCGCGCGAGGATGCGATCGTAGAGCATCTGGCGACCGCGACGGGGGACCAGGCGGCGTAGCCGCAGGGGATCGATTCCGAGCAACCTCGTCAGCTTGCGCTTCTCCTTGGCCACGAACCGCTGGTAGCGCTCGCTGCCGGCGATCCCGCGGATCTCGACCCGCTCGAACGCCGACCCGCACACCGCCGCAAGCTGGGCGGCGTCCAGCTCGACGTAGTGGAAGGG
>JBPCOO010000181.1:0-8607 GCA_051000155.1 Solirubrobacterales bacterium
CGGGCGCGCAGGAAGCTTCCATCCCTCCAAGAAAGACGTCCTCGAATGGCATCTCTCAGACGACGCAGCAGATCCCGTGCCCGCCGCTCCCGGATGGAGCGCCAAGCCCATCCCGAGGCGATCCCCGGGCGCCGCAAGGTGCCGCCCCTGGTGGAGCTGCGGGAAACGACGGTCGTCTATCCGGGAGGCCACGTCGGCCTCGAGCGCGTCTCACTCGGCATCGGACGAGGCGAGTTCATCTTCATCGTCGGCTCCACCGGCTCCGGGAAATCGACCCTGGTCAAGCTCCTGATCCGCGAGATCGAGCCCGCCTCGGGTCAGGTGCTCGTCGCCGGCAAGGACATCAACGACATGTCCCGCAAATCGATCCCCCAGCTCCGCCGCCGCATCGGCACCGTCTTTCAGGACTTCAAGCTGCTCCCCAACCGCACCGTCTACGACAACGTCGCCTACGCCCTGCAGGTGACCGGCACCCCCCGGCGGGAGATCAAGCGGCAGGTCCCCGAGATTCTGCGCATGGTCGGCCTCGGCGCCAAGATCCACAACTATCCCGATCAGCTCTCCGGCGGTGAGCAGCAGCGCGTCTCCGTCGCCCGGGCCTTCGTCAACCATCCGCCCTTGCTGCTGGCCGACGAGCCGACTGGAAACCTCGATCCCGAGACCTCGATCGGGATCATGCAGCTCCTCTACCGGATCAACCGCACCGGGACGACCATGGTCGTCGTCACCCACGACCGCGAGATGGTCGATCAGATGCGCCGCCGGGTGGTCCAGCTCGACGAGGGTCGGGTGATTCGCGATCAGGCCGCCGGCCGCTACACCGACGACGAGTCCACCACCGAGTTCGAGGCGCGCCTGCGCGACGGCCTCGAGCTGCCGAGGGAGCGGAGCTAACCGATGGGTCGGATTCCCTTCTTCCTGGGCGAGGCCTACCGCGCCCTCCGGCGAAACGCCGCACCCTCGATCGCTGCGATCATCACGATCTCGGTGACGGTGCTGCTGGTCGGAGTGCTCGTGCCGGTGATGAAGGCCAGCGGCGACAAGACCGCGGACGTCCGCGACCAGATCGCGCTCAAGGTCTTCCTCTTTCCCGACACCAAGGTCGGCGAGATCGAGGCGCTCGGCAAGCGGATCGAGGCCATCCGCCACGTCGAGACTGTTGAGTTCATCAGCGCCAAGCAAGCGCTCGAGCAGCTCGAGCAGGATCTCGATGAGAAGAACCTGCTCGGGATCGTGAACAACAAGAACCCGCTCCCGGGCTCCTTCAGCATCAAGCTCGACGACCCCGACAACCTCGAGTCGGTGCAGACCGCCCTCGCTCCCCCCAACCCCGTCGGCAAGCCGCAGCCGATCAGCGCCGCGATCGAGGAGATCAAGACCGCCGCGGAGACCGAGCAACTACGCGAGGTCACCGCGGGAGTGAAGATCCTCCTGATCGCGCTGGCGATCCTGTTGGCGCTCTCGTCGCTGTTTCTGATCGGCAACACGATTCGCCTTTCGATCTACGCCCGCAGGCGCGAGGTCGAGGTGATGAAGCTGGTCGGCGCGACCAACTGGTTCATCCGCTGGCCGTTCATCGTCGAGGGGATCGTGGTCGGGGTGGTGGGCGCGGCGGTCGCGATCGGCATACTGTCGGTGGGCAAGGTTGTAGTTGTGGACCCACTCGCCGACAACTTCGCATTGATTGAAAACCTCGACACGATCGCTTTCGCACCCCTCGCAATCGGCCTTGCCACCGGTTCGATGGTGATCGCGGCCCTTGGCAGTGGAGTGACGCTGCGCCGCTTCCTCCGCGTTTGAGCTCCCCGGGCGGCGCCTTCGGCAGAGGGCTCCTCGCTGGGGCGATCGTCACCCTGCTCCTGCTGGCGACGATCGCGCCACTGCGGGAGGCGATTCTCCCCGGGGTCAACGGCAACGACCGGATCGACGAGGCGCTCGGGCTGATCGAGCGCTCCTACTTCAAAGAGCCAGACACCGACGCCCTCGAGGAGGAGTCGATCCGCGGCATGGTCCGGGCGCTCAAACGCCAGACCGACGACCGCTTCAGCCACTACTTCAGCCCCGAGGTCTACGAGCGCTTCACCTCCTCCACCGAGGGCGAGTTCTCCGGCGTCGGCACCTCGGTGACCGAGGTAAAGCGCGGCCTACGGGTCGCGCGGGTTTTCGAGGACGCGCCCGCCGAGGAAGCGGGAATAGACGTTGGCGACCTGATCGTCTCCGTCGACGGAGATTCGATCGCGGGTAAGTCGGCCACCGCCGCCGCAACCGAGATCAAGGGCGAAGCGGGGACGACGGTGATGTTGGGTGTGATCGACGGGGAGACGGGGAAGAAGCGCAGCTACGAGGTCGAGCGCTCGCAGGTGAGGATTCCAGCGGTGAGCGGCGAGATCAAGGAGATCGACGGGACCGAGATCGCCTACGTCCGGTTGGAGACATTCAGTCGCGGAGCTCACGCCGAGCTACGGCAGGAGATCGAGCGTCTGTACCGGATGGGGGCGGAGGGTCTGATCCTGGATCTCCGCGGAAACGGCGGCGGACTGGTCCAGGAGGCGGTGCTGATCACCTCGATCTTCCAAGAGGAGGGCGCCGTGCTCACCACCGAGGGGCGTACCCGGGAGGAGCGGACGCTGGAGGTGACCGGCAACTCGCTCGACCCCAAGCCGATGGTGGTGCTGGTCAACAACGACTCCGCCTCCGCCTCCGAGATCGTCACCGCCGCGCTCAAACAAAACGACATCGCCACCATCGTCGGCACCAAGACCTTCGGCAAGGGAACCTTCCAGGAGGTGATCGAGCTGGAGGAGGGTGGCGGTGCGCTCGACCTCACCGTCGGCGAGTACCTCACCTCCGACGGCTCCTCGATCCTCGGCAAGGGCGTCAAGCCCGACGTCCGCGTCACCGGCAAGGACCCCGAGGACGACAAGCAGCTCCAGCGTGCGCTCGAAGTGGTCGACCAGAAGATCGGGAAGTAGGCTCGGCGACCGTGGCCCGGAGGGCGCCCCCGAGCGAGGGTGATCGGCGCGCCCTGGTGGTCAGCCGCCGGGGCAGGTTCTTCGTCGGCGAGCCGCTGTTCGATCGGGGGGAGCAGATCCCCCTCAGCCGGGGCGGTCCGGAGGTGGGGGAGGGACGAATCGCCCTCTGCCGGATCGGCGCCCGCGGGGCCCAGCCGCTCGCCGACCTCGGACGCGCCGATCGGCCCCGGAACGTGGTCGATGCGCTGCTCGCCGACAGGGGTGAACGGCCGACGTTTCCGAAGCGGCTGGAGCGGGAGGCAGAGGCCGCGGGCGAGATCGCCGGGGGGGTGGAGGCTCGGCGAATCGACCTGCGCTCGCGACCGACCTTCACCGTAGACCCGAAGACCGCCCGGGACTTCGACGACGCCGTCTCGGCCGAGCCCGAGGGCGAGGGCTGGCGGCTCTGGATCCACATCGCCGACGTCGCCGCTCACGTCCGACCCGAGAGCGGGCTGGATCGGGAGGCCGCGGGTCGTGGCAACTCGATCTACGTCCCGGGGACCGTCTGCCCGATGCTCCCCGAGGCGCTCAGCACCGGCCATTGCAGCCTCAACCCCGGCGTCGATCGCCTGGCGGTGACCGCGGAGATCGTCTTGGACCTCGGGGCGGAGCCGCTGTCAGCTTCCTTCTATCGCTCGACTATCCGCTCCGACGCCCGACTCGACTACGAGCAGCTCGATCGTGTCTTCGCCGGCGCCGAGCGCGCTGCCGAGGTGGTGGCCGAGCCGATCCGCCTCGCCCGAGCGGCTGCGCAGGCGCTCGCCGATCGCCGCGGCGGACGGGGCCTGGTGGTGACCTCCTCCGAGCCGGAGTTGAGCTTCGACTCCGAAGGCAGGGTGGAGGCGGCGAAGATCGTCGAAGACACCGAGGCCCACCGGCTGATCGAGAAGCTGATGGTCCTCTGCAACGAGGAGGTGGCCAAGCTGTGCGAGCGCAAGCGCTGGCCGGCGCCCTACCGCGTCCACGAGCAGCCCTCGCCCGAGCGGATCGTCCGCCTCACCGACCAGCTCGCCTCGCTCGATCTGCCGACCCCGGCCGTGGCCGACCCGGAGACGCTGACACCGCAGGAGGCGGGGGAGCTGGCGATCGAGGCCAGCCGGCTGGTGGACGCCGAGGCAACGCGTCGCGGTCACGGAGCGCGGGCCTGGTCGTCGCTGGTGCTGCGGGCGCTGAAGCCGGCGCACTACTCCGAGCGCAACCGCGGTCATGCCGGACTCGGGAGTGCCGCCTACACCCACTTCACCTCCCCGATCCGTCGCTACCCGGACCTGCTCGCACATCGGGCGTTGCTGGCGGGGGTCGGGCTCGACGAGCTGCCGCCGGATCCCTCCGAGGTCGCCGCAGCGTGTGAGCACTGCTCAGAGACGGAGCGGGACGCGATGCGGCTCGAACGCGACGGGGATGACATCTGCCTCGCCTATCTCCTCGGAGATGAGCTGGGTGAGCGCGGTTGGGACACCAAGCTGGCGGGTGAGGTTTCCGGGGTGATCGGAGCCGGTGCCTTCGTCACTTTTGAGGGTGAGCGCTCGGACGCATACGAGGGCTTCCTGCCGGCGCGCTGGATTCCCGGCGACCGCTACGAGCTCGCGGAGACCGAGGTCGCGCTGGTCGGGCTCAACTCCGGCCGCCGGATCGGCTTCGGCGACCGCCTCGAGGTAGTCGTCGACAAGATCGAGGCGCCGAGGGGACGGGTGGACCTGAAGCCCGCCGGAGATGGGCAGCCGGACTCAAGGTCAGGCGGCAAGGGTTCGAAGGGCGGCAAGGGTCCGAAGGGGCGAAAGGGTGGCGGGGGCGGTAAGGCCGCCCAGCGGAAGGGCGCTAGAGGTGCCAAGGTCCGCAAGAAGCGATGAGCAAGCAAGCCAAAAACGCCGAGCAGCCGGAGGTCTCCCGGAATGTCGCCACCAACCGTGCCGCCAAGCACCACTACGAGACGGTCGAGACCTTCGAGGCCGGAATCGTGCTCACCGGCACCGAGGTCAAAGCGCTACGGGAGGGCAAGGCGCGCCTCCAGGACTCCTACGCCGCGATTGAGGAGGGCCAGGTGTGGCTGCGGGACTCCTACATCCCTCCGTACGCTCCGGCCTCCCGCGAGAACCACAAGCCCGATCGAGCTCGCAAGCTGCTGCTGCACCGCTGGCAGATCGAGCGTTTGATCGGCAAGCTCCAGCGCAAGGGCCTGACGCTGATCCCCACCCGGATCTACTTCCGCGGGAACAAGGCGAAGGTGGAGCTGGCAATGGCGCGCGGCAAGGAGCACCGTGACCGCCGGCGCGAGATTCGCGACCGCGACGTCGCCCGCGATGTCGAACGCGAGATGAAGGACCGGATGCGATGATCGGCGGCGAGTTTCGATCGCGGGCCCGGCGGTGATTCAATGGTCTGGACCGCGACCGACGCTCGCGGGCAACGAGGACCGAAAGCGACTGTGAACGAGCAGGATCAGAACCGACCCAGCGATGGCGAGACGACGCCTCCGGCCACCGACGGTGGAACTGAGGAGTACTCGGAGTCCCCCGTAGGGGGGGCGGGCGGCGAGGACGTCCCCCCGCGGGAGCTGTCACCCGACGTCGCCGACGCGATCCCGCCCGCAGCAGAAGCCGCGGGCGAGGCGACCCCCGCCGGGACCGCAGCCGGTGAGCCAACCGTGTCCGCGCCACCCTCCACTCCCGCATCTGCCGAGGGGCCGGGATCAGAAGCCCCAAGCCAGAGCGTCCCACCGCCGGTCACCGCGCCGCCGGTCCCGACCGAAGCTGCTGCCGCCCCCACTCCGACGCCTACGGACGACAAAGCCGCCAAGCAGGAGGCCCGCAAGCAACAGAAGCTGGCAGAGCGCGAGCGCAAGAAGCGTGAGCGAATGGAGAAGCGACAGCGCAAGGTCGAGGAAAAGCTGAAGAAGAAGGCCGAAAAGGAAGCTCGCAAGCAAGGCGAAAGCGATGGGGACGACGACGCCAAGGCCCGAGGCGAGGCAGCGATGGCGGCCCCCGGTGCCGATTCTGCCCCCTCGTCATCCGGGGGCGAATCTCCGGCCGTCGAGGCTGCCGGTTCGGCTGCGAGCTCGACCGCGAAGGAGGCGACGCCGGCGACGCCGGCCCAACCGGGCGCTTCGATCCCCCAGCCCCCGACGGAGGCGTCGATCGAGGAACAGCCGACGATGATCCAGCCGGCGGTCGCGATTCCGCAGCTGCCTGCGGAGGAACCAGAGCCTTCGGCTGAGGGCAAGCTGTCCTTCCGGGAGAAGCGTGAGCGCAAGAAGCGTGAGCGCGAGCAGAAGAAAGCCGCCGCCAAGGCGAAGAAGGAGCAGGCGCGCGTCGAACGGCAGCGAGCGATTGAGGAGCGTCGCAAGGCCAAGGAGGCGGAGAAGTCGGCGAAGAAGGCGGCCAAGAGCGCCCCGGAGGCAGATGAACCCGCCACGCCATCGGCGGCTCTCTCCGAACCGAAATCGGGGGAGCAGGAGATACAGGAGCGCCTGCGAGCCGCCGAGCAGCGCGAGGAAGAGGCGCTGATCAAGGCTCGCTCCGCCGAGGCCGAGGCTTCTGGCGAGCGTCGCGTCCGCGCGGTCGAACGAGTCGAGCAGGAGGCCTTCGGCCCGGAGGCGTCAACGGAGGCTAGCGAGCCCTCGAGCGGATCCGACCCGGCGGGCGAGCAGCTGGATCGGGAGCCGTTCTCGGCCGAGCTGGAGGCGACCGAGCAGCTCATCAAGCGACGGCAGGAGCGCGACCAGGAGCTGGTCAAGGAGCTGGAGCAGACCGAGTCGCGGATCACGCAGTCGCGCGAGCGAACCGAGCGCGCCCTCGCCGAAGCTCAGCAACGGCTGGAGCAGATCGAGGCCCAGGCCGGCGAGGCCGAGGACCGAGCCTCGAGGGCGGAGCGGCTGGCAGCGCTGCGGGAGCAGGAAGTCGAGCGCGAGCGGCGTCTGCACGAGATGCTGAGCCGGATCAACGAGGCCGAGCGCCGCGCACGCGAAGCGGAGACTCGAGCCCGCAGGGCCGTCGCCGATGTCTCCAGGCCGTCCCGAGGCGAGCCCGCGCCGAACCCCTCGGCGGGGGTTCCGGAGGCCCCGTCTCTGCGCGAGCTGGTCGACCAGCCCCGGCTGCCCGAGCAGCGCCCTCAACCGTTGACTTCCCTCGAGGAGACCGCTGGTAGCGTGAGCTCCCAATCGCCGGGTGAGGCGGGTCGGCCCAATCGGGAGGAGCCCGGCGGGGAGGCGTCCTCGACACCGACCGTCGAGGAGGGGCGCACCGGGTCCGAGTCGCCCGACGCCGGTTCGCCGGAGTCCGAGCCGACCGGAGCCGGATCGGAGGAGTCCGAGCCGACCGGCACCGGATCGGAGGAGCCCGCACCGACCGGCGAGGAGGGAGCCTCCCTCGGGGTCGACGCCGAAGAGAGCTCCGATTCCACGCCCACCGATACCGATGCAGCCACCTCGACCGCCAAGCTGAACATCAACCGAGCCGGCTTCGAGCAGATCCGCGAGGCGGGTCTCTCGGTCACGCAGACTGGTCGGGTGCTGGCGGTGCGGGAACGGTCCGGCGGCTTCAGCTCGCTCGACGAGCTCGACTCGATCCCCGGATTCCCCAAGGACTTCCTCGACGACCTCAAGCAGCGGCTCGAGGTCTAGGTTGGCGCGAGCCGCCGGTTGGGCCTAAAGCCCGTACTCCTCCATCAGCTTCAGCCAGACCTCGCTACGAGTGGGGAAGGCGGGGATCGCGTGGACCAGTCGCTCCAGTGGCACCGCCCCGACGACCGCGATCGTCGCCGCGTAGAGGAACTCTTGAGCCTCGTAACCGGTGAAGGTGGCGCCGACGATCACCCCGCGCTCGCGATCGATCACCAGTCGAGACGTGCCGCCGGTGTTGCGACCGTGGAAGGAGGCGCCGGCGGTCGCATCGGTCTCGACGTCGACCGCAACCGCGTCGATCCCGGCGTCCTTGGCGGCGGCGAGAGTCTTACCGACGGCTGTGACCTGGGGTTCGGTGAACACCACCTGCGGTGAGCCCTCATCGTCCTTTTCGACCCGGAGATCACGGCCGGTGAGATTGTCGGCGAGCACGCGCGCCTGGTATTTGCCCATGTGGGTCAGCAGCGCGCGGCCGTTGACGTCGCCGATCGCGTACAGCCAGGGGTGGCCGCCCACCGACATCCGGTCATCGACCTCGATGAACCCGCCGGCCTCCAGGCCGACCGTCTCGAGCCCGAGATCCTCGGTGCGCGGGCTGCGGCCGATCGCCACCAGCAGGTGGCTACCCGTGATCTTCCCGCCACCCTCGAGCGTGATCTCGATCCCCCCATCAGCTCGCGCCGCCGCGCTCGCCCTGGCACCGGTGTGGAGATCGATGCCGCGCTCGGAGAAGGCCTCAGCGAGCTGTTCGGAGACGAACGGCTCGTACTTGTGCAGGATCCGGTCTTCGGCCTCGATCAGGGCGACCTCGCTGCCGAGGGTCCTCCAGGCCTGTGCCATCTCGCAGCCGACCGGCCCGGCGCCGAGCACGATCAGCTTCTCCGGAACCTCGCTGGTGGTGGTGATCTCCCGGTTGGACCAGGCGGCCACATCCTCGAGGCCGTCGATCGGCGGCATCAGGGCGCCGGTCCCGGT
>JBPCOO010000108.1:0-4825 GCA_051000155.1 Solirubrobacterales bacterium
CCGATGATCCCGATCGCGCTCACAATCCTCGCCGCCACCTGGATCGGCCTCCGGGCCGAGCACCGCTTCCCCGGTCGCGCGGGCACGGGATCCCGGGGTGCCCTGACCCTGGTCCTCTACACAGTCCTGCCCCTGGTCGTCTTCTTCAACCTCGCCCGAGCCGAGCTGGACGGAGACTTCGCTGTCGGCGTGGTGCTGGCATGGATCGCGGTCGCGATCTGTACCGGGCTCGCCTACCTCGTCGGCTCGCGGATCCTCCGGTTGCGGCGGGAGCAGACCGGAGCACTGCTCTGTTGCGTCCTGGTCGCCAACACCGGCTACCTCGGCTATCCGCTGGTCGGAGCGACCCTCGGCTTCGACCGGATCGGCGAGGCGGTCGTCTACGACGTTCTCGTCAGCGGCAGCACCTTGCTGATCGGCGCCTTCTCCGTCGGCGCCGCCTTCGGAACCCGCGCGGGGGAGGGTGGTTGGCAGCGGGTCCGGGCCTTCTTTACCCGCAACGTCCCGCTATATGCAGCCGCCTTCGGCCTGCTCGCGCCGGCCTCGTTCGCGCCGGATATCGCGGTCGACATCTCACGCGTGGCGATCGTCGCACTGCTGCCGCTTGGCTTCTTCGCCGTTGGTGCGGCGCTGGCCGAGGACGAGGAGCGGGGCGAGGTCCGCCTGCCGCCGACCCTGACCAAGCCGGTAGCGACGGCGGTCGCCGTCAAGGTGATGCTGATGCCGGCGCTCCTGTTCGCGCTGGCGACTCCGCTGATCGATCTGCCGACCACCTTTCTCGTGTTGGCGGCAATGCCGAGCGGCCTCAACTCGATGGTCATCGCCCACGCCTACGGCCTCGACCTGAAGATCATCGCCGGGGCGCTGGTGTGGACGACGGGTCTTGTGGTGCCGGTGGCGCTGGTGGCGTCGCTGGTTTGAGGAACCCCCATCCCGCGAGCCGAATCGGCCGGCTGAATAGTCTGGATGGATGACCGCACGAAGGCTCAAGCACTGGGGATGGGGCTACGCCGACCAGCAGCCCGACCGGGCCGCGGTCGAGGCGATGGTTCCCTTGGTGCGCGAGCGGCTCGGCTTCGAGGTCGATCGGGTGGAGGAGCCGGTGCCGTTCGAGGCGCTGGAGGTGGCGCCGCCGCGATTGCGCGTGCCGGATGGCTACGGGGATCTGATCACCGCCGATCCCTACGAGCGGGTCTCGCGGGCGATGGGCAAGGCCTACCGGGACGTGGTCCGCGGCTTCCGCGGACAGTTCGACCGGACTCCGGACCTGGTGGCGCTGCCGCCCGATGAGGACGGTGTTCATCGGGCGCTGGAGCTCGCCGCCGATCGCCGCCTGGCGGTGATCCCGTTCGGCGGCGGAACCAGCGTCGTCGGCGGGGTCGAGCCGCGAGTCGGCCACGGCTACCGCGGGGTGATGACGATCGACCTGCGCGGGCTCGACCGGGTCCTGGAGATCGACGAGGTCTCCGGCTCGGCGCTGATCCAGGGAGGCGCAACCGGCCCGGGGCTCGAAGCCCAGCTCGGCGGGCGCGGCCTCACCCTCCGCCATTTTCCCCAGTCGTTCGAGTACTCGACCCTCGGCGGCTGGATCGCTACCCGCGCCGGCGGGCATTTCGCCACCGGCCCGACCCACATCGATGACCTCGTCTCCTCGGTTCGCGCGATCACCCCCCGCGGGGTCTGGGAGTCGCGCCGGCTGCCGAGCTCGGGCGCCGGTCCCAGCCCCGACCGAATGCTGCTCGGCAGCGAAGGCATCCTCGGCCTGATCACCGAGGCCTGGGTTCGGGTCCGGCCGCGGCCGACCGAGAAGCGATCGTGCGCGGTCCGCTTCGACCGCTTCTCCGCGGGAGTCGCCGCCGCTCGGGAGCTGGCGCAGTCGGGGCTCGAGCCGGCCAACTGCCGCCTGCTCGATCCGCTCGAGGCGGAGACGACCGGTGCCGGCGACGGCTCCCACGCGATCCTGATCGTCGGCTTCGAGTCGGCCGGGGTGCCGGTGGCCGAGCGGATGGAGCTTGCCCTGGAGCTGACTCGAGACCACGGTGGCGAGCCGGGGGAGGTTCGCGGCGGTGAGGGGGGTGGCAAGCCGGCAGGCGACGATGACGCGGCGGGGAGCTGGCGCTCGGCCTTCCTCCAGGCGCCCTACCTGCGCGACTCCCTGATCGCCCTCGGCGTCCTCACCGAGACCTTCGAGTCAGCGATCACCTGGGACCGCTTCGATGCCTTCCACGCTCAAGTGACCGAGGCCGCCCGGCGCACGGTTGCGGAGGTCACCGACGCGCCACCCGATGGTCCGGGCGCGCCGCGGATCAGTTGCCGCTTCACCCACCTGTATCCAGAGGGACCCGCTCCCTACTTCACCGTGATCGCGCCCGCGCGGCGCGGCTCGGAGGTGGAGCAGTGGGACGAGATCAAAGCCGCGGTCAGCGAAGCGATCATCGCCGCCGGCGGCACCATCACCCACCACCACGCCGTCGGCCGCGACCATCGCCCCTGGTACGACCTCCAGCGCCCGGAGCCGTTCGCCGAGGCGCTTGGCGCAGCGAAGCGGGCGGTGGACCCCGAGGGCCTGCTCAACCCGGGGGTGCTGGTCGACCCATAGCCACCGCACCCGCCCGAATGGCTCGCCACGGGGCCTGAGGCCTCCTCCGGGGACATCCCGGTTGCGCAACAGCCACATAGCGCCAACTTTGTAGCCGGTCTCCGAGCATCGAGCTGGCCCTCCGGTAGATTCTCTGGCTGACCGGCCAGTCAACTTCGAGGAGCGCAGCCCGTGGACCTGACCCTTACCCCAGAGCAGGAGGAGTTTCGCGACGAGTTCCGCGCCTGGCTCTCCGAGCATCATCCGGGGGAGGCGCCCGAGGGCGACGACTCGGCCAAGTTCGAATGGCAGCGGCAGTGGCAGAAGACGCTCCACTCCGCCGGTTGGGCGGGAGTCGCCTGGCCGAAGGAGTACGGCGGTCGCGGTGCCGGACTGATCGAGCAGGCGATCTACGGCTCGGAGATGGCGCGGGCCAAGGCCCCCCGGCCCGCCAACGTCCTCGGCCTGGTGATGGGCGGCCCGGTGATCCTCTCCCACGGAACCGAGGATCAGAAGGAGCGCTGGCTCGAGCCGATCCTCAGCGGTGAGGAGATCTGGTGCCAGGGCTTCTCCGAGCCGGAGTCCGGCTCCGACTTGGCCTCGGTCAAGACCAAGGCGAGGAAGGTCGACGGGGGTTGGCGGGTCACCGGGCAGAAGGTCTGGACCACCCTCGCCCACATCTCCAAGTGGTGCATGTTGGTCGCGCGCACCGACACTGACGCGCCCAAGCACAAGGGCCTCAGCTACTTCATCTGCGACATGGAACAGGACGAGATCGACGGCCGCCCCCTGGTCCAGATCACCCGCGAGGCCGAGTTCAACGAGGTCTTCTTCGAGGACGCGTTCATTCCGGACGAGAACATGGTCGGCGGCGAGGGCAACGGCTGGATGGTGGCGCTGACGACGCTGATGAACGAGCGCGCCGGCCTCGGCGCCGCTTCAGCGGTTGAGATCTCCAACGACCTCGATCGTCTCGGCGGTCTGATTCGCGAGCGCGGCTACATCGACGACCCCGAAATCCGCCAGCGCTTCGCGAAGCTGAAGATTACCGCCGAGGCACTGCGCCTGGGCTCGATGCGCTCCTTGACCGCGCAGATGAAGACCGGGATCCCCGGTCCCGAGGGCTCGATCGGCAAGTGGCAGTGGGCGACGCTGAACCAGTCGCTGACCGATCTCGCGTGTGACGTGCTCGGCCCCGAGGGGCTATCAAAGGACACGCCCTGGACCTACAAGATGCTGCGCAGCCGCGCCAACTCGATAGAGGGCGGGACGACCGAAGTGATGAAGAACATCATCGCCGAGCGTGTCCTCGGCCTGCCAAGGCTCAGGTAGGGGCCGGCGGGCATGCGATTCGACTTCGATGACGAGCAGCGCGAGATCAAGGACACCGCGCGCTCCTTCCTCGCCGCCCGGTTCAAGCCGGAGAAGGTTCGCGAGCTGGCCGAGGCCGGCGCCTACGACGAGGCGCTCTGGAGCGAGGTCTGCGAGCTTGGCTGGCCCGGCATAGCGATCGGCGAGGAACACGGAGGCCAGGGCCTCGGCATGGTCGAGCTGATGATCCTCTCCGAGGAGCTCGGCTACGCCTGCGCGCCGCTCCCCTTCCTATCCAACGCGGCCGCCGGGCTGGCGCTCGAGATCGCCGGCTCCGAGGAGCAGAAGGCCGAGCACTTGCCCGGGATCGCCTCGGGCGAGGGCCGCGGGGCCATCAGCGGCATGGGCGTGGTCATGGATGAGCCCGGCGCGGCGGTCCTGATCGAGATCGATGACGAGCACTCCGCGTCGCTCTCCCAGCCCGCCGAGGACGACCTCGAGCCCCTCGACCTGATCGACTCCACCCGCCGCTACTCGCGAGCGCCCGACCACGGCTCCGAGGATCTACCAGGCGACGCCGCCCCCGCCCGCAACCGGATCTCGGTGGCGCTGGCAGCGGAGCTGGTCGGGATCGGCCAGCGCGCGATGGAGATGGCCGTCGGCTACGCCAAGGAGCGTGAGCAGTTCGAGCGCCCGATCGGCGCCTATCAGGGCGTCTCCCACATCTGCGCGCGGATGCTCTACGACATCGAGGAGGCTCGCTCGCTGACCTACTTCGCCGCCTGGGCCGCCGATGCCGAGCCCGATTCCCTGCCGCTCGCCGCGGCGATGGCCAAGGCCCGCGCCTCCGAGGCGGCATGGGACGTCTGCAAGGCATCGATCCAGGTCCACGGCGGGATCGGCTTCACCTGGGAGCACGACCTCCACTTCCTGCTC
>JBPCOO010000300.1:0-3295 GCA_051000155.1 Solirubrobacterales bacterium
CGGGCGCATCGACGCGATCTTCTACGACCGGCGGGAGGACCCCAACGACCTGGCCACCCATGTTCTCCTCACCTACTCGACTGACGACGGCTACAGCTTCTCCACCAACCAGCAGTTCACCAGTGAGCCCTTCGACCCGCGCATCGGCCAGCGCTACGTCCATCCCGCCGCCAGCGGCCTGGTCGAGTTCGGCTCCCGCCTCGGCCTGCTGTCGCGGGCCGACGGTGTGCTGGCCGCCTGGACCGACACCCGCAACTCCGACCCGGCGACGACGGGCCAGGACATCTTTGCCGCGTCGGTGTCCCTTCCGCGCGCAACCGACGGCCGCGATACTGAGGCCACCCTGACCACGGCGGTGCTGGCCGCTGCCGCTCTCGTCGTCGTGGTGCCCCTCGTGGGGTTAGGGGCCCGCCGGCGGCGACGCCGGCGGGCGGACGCAAGGAGCGAGACATGACGGGCACGGCCGGCAGAACACGCAAGCCTCCGAGACGGCAGCAGCGCAGCTGGCTGGGGATCGTCACGGTGGTGCTGCTGGTGATGCTGCTGGGCGGGTTCTTGGGGGTATTGGAGTATTCCCGCCCGCACGTGAGCGGGGAGACGTTGACGTTCTCGCAGTTCGTGGAGTCGGCCAACGCGGGGCAGATCCAGGACGCGGTGCTGCTCGACGAGGACGCCTATGTGGTGGGCGACTACGTCCGCGACGACGGTGCGGCGGGGGTGTACAACACGCCGCTGGTGCGCCACACCCAGGGGGATCTGCTCGACCTGTTGTTGAGCAACCGCATTCCGACAGAGATCGACCAGCAGGTCGGCAAGCGGGTCGCGCAACTGGGCGCCATCCTGTTGCCCGGGTTGATCCTGGTGGTGCTGTTCGTGTACCTGATCTTGTCGTGGCGGCGGGGCACGGGCCTGTTCGGGGTGAAGAGCGGCGCGCGCAAGATCACTGCTGAGGACAGCCCGGTGCGGTTCGCTGACGTGGCCGGCCAGGACGCCGCGGTGGCGGAGCTGGCCGAGATCCGTTCGTTTTTGGCCTCCCCGGAGCGTTTCGCCGAGCTGGGCGCGGCGGTGCCCAAGGGGGTGTTGCTGTACGGGCCGCCCGGCTGCGGCAAGACGTTGCTGGCCAAGGCGCTGGCGGGGGAGGCGGGCGCGAGCTTCTACTCGATTTCGGGGTCGGACTTTGTGGAGCTGTACGTGGGGGTGGGCGCGGCGCGGGTGCGCGACCTGTTCGCCGAGGCGCGGGCCAACGCCCCGGCGTTGGTGTTCATCGACGAGCTCGACTCGGTGGGGCGGGCCCGCACCGCCGGGGGCACGACCCAGGTGGCGTCGCACAGCGAGCAGGAGCAGGCGCTCAACCAGATCCTGGCGGAGATGGACGGTTTCTCCCCGGCGCAGGGTCTGCTGGTGCTGGGGGCCACCAACCGTCCCGACATCCTCGACCCGGCGTTGCTGCGCCCGGGGCGTTTCGACCGCACGGTGGGGTTGGAGCGTCCTGACGAGGCCGCGCGTCTGGCGATCTTGTCGTTGCACGCCCAAGGCAAGCGCCTGGCCGGCGACGCCGACCTTGCCGTGGTGGCCAACCGGGCGATCGGCATGACGGGCGCGGATCTGGCCAGTGTGCTCAACGAGGCGGCGTTGCTGGCCGCCCGGGCGGGCAAGCCCGAGATCGGTCAGGGGGAGCTTGACACCGCGGTGGGGCGCATCCTTGACGCCCCGGAGCGCCAGCGGCGCCTGTCGTTGCGCGACCGGGGGATCGGGCGGCGCCACACGGGCGCGGACCGGGTGGGGTTCGCCGATCTGGCGGGGGTGGACGACGCGGTCGCCGAGCTCACCGAGGTGCGCGACTACCTGGCCGACCCTGACCGGTTCGCTGCGCTGGGCGCCCGCCCGCCGCGGGGGATTTTGCTGTCGGGCCCGCCGGGGTGCGGCAAGACGCTGCTGGCCCGCGCGGTGGCCGGCGAGGCCAACGCGGCGTTCTTCTCGGTGGCGGCCAGCGAGTTCGTCGAGGTCTACGTCGGGCAGGGCGCCGCGCGGGTGCGTGACCTGTTCGCCGAGGCCCGCGCGGTCGCCCCGGCGATCGTGTTCCTCGACGAGGTCGACGCCATCGGCGCCCACCGGGGCACCTCGGCGGGCGGCGGTGCGGGGGAGCGTGAGCAGACCCTCAACCAGATCCTGACCGAGCTCGACGGGTTCGACGCCGCCACCGCGGTGACGGTCATGGCCGCCACCAACCGTCCTGACCTGCTCGACGCGGCGTTGACCCGCCCGGGGCGCTTTGACCGCCACGTCGCGGTGGCCCTGCCCGACCGTGCCGGGCGCCGGGCGATCCTTGCGTTGCACGCGGCGGGCAAGCCGCTGGCCACAGACGTCGACGTTGACGCGGTCGCGGGGTTGACCCGCGGGTTCTCCGGCGCGGATCTGGCCAACGTGTTGAACGAGGCGGCGCTGCTGGCCGCCCGCGCCGGGTTGGGTGTCATCGGCATGGACCTGGTCGAGGAAGGCATCGACCGGGCCCGCCTGGGGGTCGCGTCGCGGGGCGTCATCCTGTCCGAGGAGGAACGGCGGATCGTGGCCTACCACGAGGCCGGTCACGCCCTGGTGTCGTGGGCGTTGCCGGCGGCCGAGCCGCCCCACAAACTGTCGATCGTCGCGCGCGGCGGGGCGCTGGGTCACTGCACGACCGTCGACGCCCACGACCGGGTGCTGGTACCGCGCTCGCTGCTGATCGACCGGATGGCGGTGGGTCTGGGCGGTCTGGTCGCCGAGGAGGTCGTGTTCGGCGAACCGACCACCGGCTCGGCCAGCGACCTCGACATGGCCAGCAGCATCGCCCGACGGATGGTCTGCGAGCTCGGCATGAGCACTACTGTCGGCCGCGTCACCTATCCGCGCCAGGCGGCCACGGAGGCGGCCGGCCAGGCGATCGACGCCGAGGTCCGCCGGCTGGTCGACACCGAGGCCTACGGGCGCGCCCACGCGATCCTGACCGGGTCCCGGGCGGCGCTTGACCGCATCGCGCTCGCGCTGCTGGAACGCGAGACTCTCACCGGGGATCAGCTGTCCGCCCTGGCCGCCGGCGAAGCCCTCCCGCCGCACACCACCGCCGGGGATGGTAACGCCGCGGGCGCAGGCGGACCCGCATCAAAGGCCCCGGCCGCGTCGGGCGAGGCGCCGGCGGCTCCGCGGCCCCAGCCGACCGGGTCGGTGCACCGGTGACGACCTCCAGCCCACCGGCCATCGCCCCGGCCGCTGCCGACGCTCCCGATCGAGGACGGCGCTGGCTGCCGCTCCTTCTCCT
>JBPCOO010000124.1:0-11275 GCA_051000155.1 Solirubrobacterales bacterium
AGGCGGCGCCGTTGCCACGGCGGTCGGGCTCGGTCGACTCGAGCGTTCCCAGCAGGCGAGTAGCGACCAGGGCGTCCTGAAGGGGGGCGCGGCTGCGGTGGTGATAGTGGACGTTGCCGGTGGCGACGGTCGGCACCCCAAACACCGCGGCGAGCTGGGCGAGGGCGCGGTTGCGCTCCCGGTCGCCCTGCCAGAAGGGCCGCTGGAGTTCGACCCGGAAGTGGCGGGGGCCGAAGATTCCGAGCAGGTGGCGGCCGAGCGCCTCCGCCTCCCGGCGCCGCTCGCGGGCGAGCCGACCGGCGAGAGCGCCGTCGCGGGCACAGCCAGAGAGGCAGATGAGGCCCTCGGAGTGGGCGGCGAGCGTGGTTAGCTCGGCGGCGGCGGGGAGGAGGGTGCGGTCGTTGCGTCGGCGGGTGTGGGCGTGGGCTGCGGTCAACAGGCGGCAGAGATTGCGATAGCCGGCGGCGGTCTCGACCAGGAGGGTGAGATGGAAGCAGCCCGGCGGGCAGTTGCCGCGGAGCTGGGCGTCGGGGAGGGGGGCCCCGGGCGCGCGGAGGGTCAGCTCGACCCCGGTGATCGGTCGAAGATCGAGCCCCCGTGCCGCCCGAGCGAACTCCATCGATCCCCAGATCCCGTCGTGATCGGTTAGCGCCATCGCCTCGTAGCCCAGCTCCACCGCTCGCGCCGCGAGCTCCTCCGGCAGCGAGGCTCCATCGAGGAAGGAAAAGGCGGAATGGGAGTGGAGCTCTACGTACACAGACATGGGAGACGAACTGATGTTCGCCCAGCGTAGCAGCAGGTCCGGGGACCGATCGCAGGTCGAGCCGTTGAGCGGCGATCCAAGCGACGACGAGATCATCACGGCCGCGCTCTCCGCCGACGCTGAGATCCTGGTCAGCGGCGACCGCAGGCACGTCCTGCCCCTCGGGACGGTCCATGGCATGCGGATCCTCCGCCCGCAGGAGCTGCTCCGAGAGTTGGCCGCACCTTAAAATGTTTCGCCGCGCAACCAGTTGGGGAGGTTGCTCGCATCGACCGTCTGAGTAGCTTCCGGGGCCCGCTGGCGGGCAGCTACCCGAGTGCCGTTCTGCTTTTGCTCGGCTCCGTGCTCGCCGCCTGGGCGCCGAGCTTCGGCGCGTTTGCGACCGGCCACATCATCCAGGGCCTCGCGACCGTACTGCTACTGATCACCACCGCGCCCGCACTGATCCTCGGCTGGCCCACTCGACGGCTCCGCTACAGCGCCGTCGTCATGAACCTGGGCATCTTCGGCGCCGTCGCGCTCGGCCCGGTGATCGGCGGCGCTTTCGTCGACGGCTGGCGGGAGCTGTTCTGGATCGTCGCTGCAATCTCCGGCGTCGCCGTCGCCCTCAGCCTGCTCACCTTCACCGACAAGGAGCCGGGCGATCGGGACACCCCGGTGGATCTGTTCGCCCTGGGAGGCTCCGCCGCAGGTTGCGCGCTTGCCTTCTTCGGCGCCTCGCAGCTCCTGAACAACTCCTTCCTGGATCCGATCGTGATCGTGCCAATCGTCGTCGGCGTGGCCATGATCGTCGTCGTGATCGTCCACCAGGCTCAGATCAGCGATCCGCTGATGCCCCTCCGGGAGGCGGGACAGACCCTGGCGGTGGCGAGGATCCTGGTCGCAATGGTCGCGGGAGCCGTCTCGATCGGAGCGGTCGAGTTGGTGCGGATCGCGATCGGTTCCGGATTGCTCGGCCTGGGGGTCGATGCGGCCGTGGCGCCGGCGCTGTTCATGGCCGGCTTTTCGATGAAGTCGGACCGCTTGCCGCGGATTTTCGCGATGATCGAGCTGCTGCGTGGGGTGGCGGCGTTCCTGGTCGCGCCGTTTCTGATCCACGTGGCCGAGAGCGCGGCCACGACCCGCGCTGGAGTCGAGACTGGGCTCTGGATCTCGCTCGGGATCACGGTCGCGGGCATCGTCGCGCTGGCGGCGCTGTGGTTTGGGTCGGGCTCGAAGCTGCGGACCCCCGATCCGGAACCGTGGCTCAACGGGGATCAGCCGGCGGTACCGCCCGAGCCGCTGTTCGCACGGCCCGGGGTGAACTGGTCCAAGGCCGGCGCCGGCGCGTAAGAGTTTCTGTGGTGGCAGCCAGACACATCGTGCTCACCGCCCTCGCGGTGGCGGCTCTGGCGGTGGCCGGGTGCGGAGGCGACTCCGGCTCCGGTGGGGAGACCACCGCCGCGGAGGCTTCGACGGCGACCGAAAGCACCACCTCCTCGGACCAGCAGGCCGAATCGACCACCGGCGGGTCCGAGGAATCGGGCTCCGCCGGCAAGCAGAGATCCAACGGTGGGTCGAAGTCCGGAGGCGGCGGCGGTGGGTCGAAGTCCGGAGGCAAGGCGGTGGAGATCGTCGACTTCGACTTCGAGCCGCCTGAGCTGACGGTGGCGGCCGGTACGAAGGTCCGCTTCAAAAACGAGGACGCCGCTCCCCACACGGCGACCGCCTCCGAGGATCCAGACAGCTTCGACACCGGCACCATCGCGGGAGGCAAGTCCGCCACTGTCAAGCTCAAAAAGCCGGGCAAGTACCCCTATTTTTGCACGATTCACCCGTACATGAAGGCATCGCTGACCGTCAAGTAAGCGGCCTGACGCTCGCGGGGTCTGAATCCCAGTCGGTCGCGACCAGCCCGCGCTCTGCTCACTGCTCATACCAACCGCCCCCGGCCAGATCGCAGAAGATCACCAGCCGCCGACCGCCCTCCAGGGTGAGCTCGAAGTAGTGACGGCGGAGGCAGTCTCGGGTCCGCCAGCGGTCCTCGACCAGCCACTCCTCGCGGGTCGACTCGACCGCGCGGGGCTCGACCACCGCCGGTCGCCCGCCGGCAGCCCGCACCTCGATCACCCGCGGCCGGTAGAGGGCGAAACCAGAGGGTGGGGGAGGGGCATTCACGTTGCGCTACCTCGACTGCTTCCCTCCCCCGGCGCATGCGGCGCCAACATCGTCCGTCGCTCGGGGATGCGAGAATCCGGATCGACGTCGACCACCCGCATCACCGCGTCTCGCCCTCCCGCCGCGCGGGCCTGACGTACCGCCTCGCCGATCAGCGCCCGTCGCCGTTCGTGCTCGTTGGGAGTCAGCGCCGGTTGTGGCGGGGCGCCATCGCCGAGCGAGGTCGTCCGCAGCCTCAGGGTGGAGGCGGGCGCGGGCAGCTCTCCCAACTTCGCGCCGGCGGCCAGGCCGATCCGTTCGGCGTCCGCGGTCGCGCTCCGCAGGGTGATCCCGGCTCGCCAGCTCCCGCCGCCGGTGAGCTTTGCCTCCAACCGCAGCGCTCGTACCACCCGTCCCTTGCGCTCGGGGTCGGTCAGCAGCCTCTCGACCAGCAACTCCAACGCACGGGTGAGCTGGTTGCCGTAGGAGCCCTCGGGCAGGGCGATCGAGGCGACCAGCTCCTCGTGGGGGCTGCGCGGTCGCAGCGGGG
Source organism: Solirubrobacterales bacterium (assembly GCA_051000155.1). GTDB lineage: Bacteria > Actinomycetota > Thermoleophilia > Solirubrobacterales > 70-9 > CAXMST01. The sequence goes on from JBPCOO010000124.1 coordinate 3,450, forward strand.
TGTCGAGGCCGCCGGCTAGCTCGTGAGCCGTCAGCCCGAGCCTGCCGAAGCGGTCGGCGAGCGCCGGGCGGGGCAGCCCGGCGAGGTCCCCGAGGGTCGCGATCCCGAGTCGTTCGAAGGTCTCGACCAGCCTCTCGGTCTCACGGGCGCCCCGGGGCAGCCGCCGCCGGAGCAGTCCGACCGGCTGGGCAGCCAGAAAGCTGCGTGCCGCCGCTGGAGAGATCACTGGAGGTCGGCGGCGGGCACGGGCGGAGCCGGCGGCGGCGAAGGCGCAGAGGCGGGTGGGGCCGCCGCCGAGCTTGCAGGACATCTCCACCGCGGTGCCGAGTTTCGCCAGCACCCGCTCCGGCTCCGGCCCCCACAGTCCCCGGAGGCCGTCGAGTTCGCAGAACGCCTCCCCGGCCGGGCCCGATTCCACCTCTGCCCCGAGGCCCTCCAACCGGCGCAGCACCCGCTCCCACTCGCGCTCCGCCCGCTCGGGATCGGGTGCCGCCAGATGTAGCTGCGGGCAACGGCCGAGGGCCTCCGCCAGGCCCATTCCCGCGTGGATCCCGAAGGCCTCGGCGGCGCCGGAGGTATCGCCCACCCGCTGCTCAGCGCCGGCCTCGGGAGCGAGGGCGACCGGTTCTGTCAGCATCCCCTTGCGTTCACCGATCGCGGCGATCAGAGAGAAGCGGGGAATGAGAAAGCAACCAACGGTCATCAGCAGTAGCGAACACATGTTCGCCTATCAGCGACGATACTTCAAGTGGTTGCTCTGCGGCCTGCTCGCGACCTGTCTGCTTGTCGTCTCCGGCTGCGGCGACTCGGAGGACCCGCAGGCGGGTCCTCCCGGCGAGCGCACCTCCACCACCGACTCGGACGCGGAGGGGTCCGACGCCGACGAGGGCGAATCCACCGATCCCGACCCCGATCGTCCGGACTCCGATACCGACGGGGCCGACTCCGAAGCGGTCGCAGTGATCGAAGAGTGGTCGCAGACCCTGGCGGAGGGGGACGTGGAGGGCGCCGCCGAGCTGTTCGCGCTGCCATCGATCGCCGAGAACGGCACCGTGGTCCTGCGGATCGAGACGCTCGAGGACGCGATCGCTTTCAACGAGACCCTGCCGTGCGGAGCGCTCCTCCAAGAGGCGCAGACCACCGGCCGCTTCACCACCGCGACCTTCGAGCTGACCGAGCGACCCGGGGGCGGCTGCGGCTCGGGCATTGGAGGCGTCGCCGCGACCTCGTTCGTGATCACCGACGGCAAGATCGCCGAGTGGCGCCGGGTCGCCACTGACGAGGAGCGCGGCGGCGCTCCACGCGGCAGGGAAACCTAACTACTACGCCCTCGGGTGGGCGGCGGATCAGCCGGCCGGATGGAAATCCACCCGGACTTTGCTATAGGTTGATCGATGGCTGGTCGACTCGGTCCGTGGATTCACGCCCGTCGCGCCTGGCTTGTACGTCCTGACGTCCTCATATGAGGCTCAGGGAGAACTGAGAGAGGAGCACAAATGAGAGGCAAGAGACTTCTTGCAATCGCAAGCTCGGTTGCCGCCCTGTCCTTGGGCGTGGCCGCTTGCGGTGATGACGACGACGGTGGTGGAAGTGGCGATACCGGCGGAGACGCTGGCGCACCGATTGATCTCACCGTCGGCGCCCTGATTCCCCAGACCGGCGATCTATCGATCTTCGCGCCCGCGGGCGAGAAGGCGGCGCAGTTGGCTGTCGAGGAGGCCCAGGCCGCCTTTGACGAGGTCGCGCCGGACAGCGCCGTCGATCTCCAGATCGGAGATACCGAGACCAAGCCGCAGCCCGCACGTCAGGCCGCCGAAGGTCTGATCTCCGACGGGGCGTCCTGCCTCGCAGGAGCCTGGGGTTCGGCGAACACGATCCCGGTTGGCCAGTCGGTCGCCTCGCGTCAGCAGATACCGCTGATCTCACCGGCGTCGACCAGCCCGGAGATCACCGATCTCCCGGATGACGGCTACGTCTTCCGCACGGCCCCGTCCGACGCCCTGCAGGGTCAGGTTCTGGCCGATGCGGTGGGTGAGGAGTTCGGTACCGATGCGACCATCTCGGTCGCGGGCCGCAACGACGCCTACGGCGACGGCATCACCAGCCAGTTCGCCTCCGCGTTCGAGGATGCGGGTGGAACGATCAACGGGCCGGTGCTCTACGACGTCGAGGCGTCCTCGTATGACTCCGAGGCTGCTGAGATCACCTCGGGTGATCCCGACGGTTACGTGATCATCGATTTCGAGGATCCGTACGGCAAGGTCGGCGCAGCGCTGGTGAGAACCGGCAACTTCGACGCCACCAAGATGTTCACCGCCGATGGTCTCGCGTTCGACAAGATCCCGAACACGATTCCGAGCGACTCGCTCGACGGTGCCTCCGGTACCCGTCCGGCGACTCCGGAGGACACGGACACCGCTCAGGCGTTCGTGGACCTCTACAAGGAGTCGGATCTGAAGCCGAAGGATCGCAACACGTTCGACGCTCAGAACTTCGACGCGGTGACGCTCTGCGTCCTCGGCGCCGTTGCTGCGGGATCGACCGATGGTGCGGACATTCAGGCTCAGCTCCAGGACATCTCGGGCCCCCCTGGCGACAAGTACGACTTCACCCAGTTGGGTGAGGCGATCACCGCTCTCCAGAATGGAGAGGACATCGACTTCGACGGGATCTCCGGTCCCATCGACTTCGACGACAACGGTGATCCGACCGCCGCCACGTACGAGGTGTTCAAGTACAACAACGGCAGCCTCGAGGTCCAGGAGCAGGTCCAGAAGGAGGCCGGCGAGTAGTCGACTTCTCGGACCAAGTCCGAGAGCAAGCAGGAAAGGGCTCCCGGCGCAAGCCCGGGGGCCCTTTTTCTTGCCCTGCGCTCAGACTTCTTCGTCGGGAGCGTCTTCGGCGTCGACGCGGCCGCTGCCGCCACCGAGGTAGAGATCGGCGACCTTGGGGTCGGAGATCAGCTCCTTGCCGGGACCCTCGAAGCGGCTGCGACCGAGATCGAGCACGTAGCCGCGATCGGACATTGCCAGGGCGCGCTTGGCGTTCTGCTCGACCATGAGGATGGTGACGCCGGCCTCGTTGATCTCGATCAGCTTTTCGAAGATGACGTCGACGAAGGCCGGGGCCAGACCGGCCGAGGGCTCGTCGATCAGCAATAGCCGCGGCTCGGGCATCAGCGCCATCGCCATCGCCACCATCTGGCGCTCGCCGCCCGACATCGTGCCGGCGGATTGTCTCTTGCGCTCCCCGAGCCGGGGAAAGATCTCGTACTGGCGCTCGATCCGCTCCCCGACCGAGCCGGAGTCGCCGGCGATCGCGCCCAGCTCCAGATTCTCCCGCACCGAGAGACTTGGAAAGACGTTGTCGAGCTGGGCGACGTAGCTGACCCCCTTGCGGGTGATCGAGTGGGGTGCATGGCCGGTGATGTCGTCGCCGCCGAGCCGTACCGTCCCCTCCCGCGGGGTGAGCAGGCCGAACACCGACTTCATCAGGGTCGACTTGCCAGCACCGTTGGGGCCGACGATGGTGACGATCTCCCCGTCGTGGACCTTCATGTCGACCCCGTTGAGGATGTCGACCTCGGGGGTGTAGCCGGCGACCACGTCCTCGGTCTGCAGCAGAACCTCGCTCACTTCCCCTCCATTCGGCGCAACTCGGCCTCGGTCGCGATCTCCCCGGGATCGGTCTCGCCGCCGCCCCCGAGGTAGGCGTCGATTACCCGCTTGTCGTTGCGGACCTCCTCCGGTAGCCCCTTGAGCACGGTCTCGCCGGCGGCCATCACCGCGACCTCGTCGGAATGGTTCATCACCACTTCCATGTCGTGCTCGATGAAGAGGAAGGTGACGCCGTCGTTTTCGCGCAGCTCGTGCATGTGGTCGAGCAGCTTGCGGCCGAGCGTCGGGTTGATTCCGGCCATCGGCTCGTCCAGCATCACCATCCGCGGTTGGGTCATCAGCGCCCGCGCCAGCTCCAGGAGCTTGCGCTGACCCCCGGAGAGGGTGCCCGCGTAGTCGTCCTTCTTCGCCTCGAGGCTGAACGTCCCCAGAAGCTCCATCGCCTGTTCGCGGACCTCCTTCTCTCGGGAGCGGTTGGCACCCACTCTCAGCATTCCCAGCAGGCTCTCGCCGGGCTGATCCGGAGCGGCCAGCATCATGTTGTCGATCACCGGCATCGCCGCCAGGGCCTTGGTGATCTGGAAGGTGCGGACCATCCCCAGCCGCGCGATCGCATACGGCGATTTACCGAAGATCGAGCGCCCCTCGTAGATGATCCGACCGGAATCGGGCTGATAGAAGCCGGTGACGACGTTGAACAACGTGGTCTTGCCGGCGCCGTTGGGACCGATCAGGGCGGTGATCGACCCCCTCGGCACCTCGAAGCCGGCGCCGTTGACCGCGCGGATGCCGTCGAAATGCTTGTAGACGTCCTCGACCACCAGGATCGGCTCCCCGTCCGTGGGGTTCTCCGAATCACTCCGCGCCGCTTCCAAGCCGCTCTCACTCACCGAGGACCATCTCCTCCTTCTTGCCCAGCGCTCCCTGGGGCCTGAGCGCAACCAGGGCCATCAGGATCAGTCCGACGATCATGAACCGCAGCGCCGCGTCCTTATCGGCGGCCTCGACCACCTCGGCCAGTCGCAGGCCCTCGTAGAGCGTCCAGAAGATGATCGAGCCGAAGACGACGCCGGGGAAGGTCGCCAGTCCGCCGAGGACGAGAATCAGGTAACCGATGAAGGTCCAGATCGGCTCAAACGCCTCCTGGGAGACGGAGCTCTGGAGTAGCACCAGGAACCAGCCGGAGATGCCGCCGAGCAGCGCTCCGATCGCCAGCGACTGGAGCTTGTAGGAGAAGGCGTTCTTGCCCAGGGCGCGAGCGGCGTCTTCGTCCTCGCGGACCGCGCGCAGTACCCGGCCCCAGGGGGACTTGACGAGGCGCGTGAGCGCCACCGTCAGCACCAAGAACAGGGCCCAGACCACGACCAGCAAGGGCAGGTTGAGGAAGTCGGAGCCTCCGAGCCCTATCGGGTCGAAGATGTTGTCGGTCATCCACCGGGATATGTCGAGCCAGGTGTCCTCGAAGAAGCGCCCGTTGTCCAGCTCCAGTGAGATTGTGCCTTGATTGCCGCCGGTGAGGTCGCGCGCGTTCTGGACCGAGATTCGGATCATCTCGCTGAAGGCAATCGTCGCGATCGCCAGGTAGTCGGCCCGCAGGCGCAGCGCCGGCAGCCCGATCAGCAACCCGAACAGAATCGTGATCAGCATCGAGATCGGGAGCGCGGCGAAGAACGGGATTCCGACCTCGACCACGAGGATCACGGCGGAGTAGGCGCCGACCGCTTGAAAGCCCGCTTGGCCGAAGTTGAGCACGCCGGTGTAGCCGACGTTGAGCTGGAGGCCGAGCGTGAAGATGCCGTAGATCCCGGCGAGGACGCCTACTCCGATCCAGAAGTTCCAGGCGCTGAGGAAGTCGAACGTGATCCCGGTCAGTACGGTGTCGGCGAGGGTTGTCACAGTGTCCGATCCGATCCGAAGATTCCCTGGGGTCGGAAGATCAGAACGACGATCAGCACCCCGAAGCCGATCGCGGTCTTCCACTGCGGCGCGATCAGCAGGGTCGACCACTCCTGGGCGAGGCCGATGACGAGCCCGCCGACGAGGGCCCCTAAGGCATTGCCGATCCCGCCGAGCACGACCGCGGCGAACAGCGGCAACAGCAGGGCGAAGCCGGTGTTGGGATTGAGGCTCCCGATCGAGGCAACGACCAGCACCCCGGCCAGCCCGGCGAGGCCGGCAGCGAGGATCCAGGTATAGACCACCACCCGGTTGGTATCGATTCCGGTGGTCTCCGCCAGGTCGAAGTTGTCGGCGAGCGCCCGCATCTGACGGCCAAGGGAAGTGGAGCGGAGCATGTAGGCCACCGCGGAGAGGACGACGAAGGCGATTACCACCACGATCAGCTGGGTCCGTCCGATCGTCAGCCCGCCGATCAGATCGATGGTGTCGGTGATGTTGACGTCGAGCCGCTTCTGGCCGGCGCCGGCGATGAGTTGGATCGTGTTGCGGATGACGAAGGCGAGCCCGATCGTCATCAAAACCAGCTGCAGGATCCCTGCGTTGCGTCTGCGCATCGGCCGCCACAGAGTGAACTCGAAGAAGACTCCTACTACCGCGGAGAGCAGCACCGCCAGCAGCAGCGCGACCACGAACGGCACCCCGATGGTGACGTTGAAGAACAGCGCGATGTAAGCGCCCATGGTGAGCAGGTCGCCGTGGGCAAAGTTGACCAGCTTGAGGATCCCGTAGACGAGCGTCAGCCCGATCGCGCCGAGGGCGAAGTAGGAGCCGGTGACGGTGCCGTTGATCGAGACCTGTGCCAGCAATTCCAGGGTGGTGATGATCACCAGGATGGTGGCGATGTAGGCCATCAGGATCAGCGCCACGTATTGGCTGCGTCCACCTGCCCGCATCAAGGCGACGGTCGCCGCTACCGAGCTCAGCGCCACGGCGGCGATCTCCAGGGCCGAGAGCTCCCCGACGGTGTCGCCGAGGCCGCTGAAGTTTCCACTGGCAACGAACATCAGCAGACCGACCACGAGCACGGTCAGGCCGGCCGTGACCGCGGGCGGGGCGGAGCGGGCCGAATCGATCAGAGAGGCGAAGTCTCGGTGGGATGCGGTGGCTGCGGATGACTCCACGTCGGATGATCCTATGCGTAAACGCGGCGGATGGCCAGTTGACCGGTGAGGGCGGGGTAGGGTGCCCGGCAATCACCGACCAGGCACGGCTGCGAAGGAAACCGCGAGGCACTGTGCATAGTGCCGGTGAGGCCTCCCTAGCTCCCCAGGCTCGACCAGGCTTCGAGCTTGGAGGCGACTCGACCGGCGATCTCCTCGCAGACCTCGCTGGTCGCCGACTCGCCGCCGAGGTCGGGGGTCTTGACTCCCGCGCCGGTGGCTTCGAAGGTCGACTCGTAGATCGCTCGCGAGGCTTTCGCGGCCTGGTTGTGACCCCGCTCGCCCGCGTACTGGAGCACGGCAGCGCAAGCCAGCACCATGGCCATCGGGTTGGCCAGATCCTTGCCCTCGAGCGCGGGCGCCGTCCCATGCGGCGCCTCCGCCATTGCCACTACCGGTGCCAGCTCCTCGTCGAGGGCCAACAGCACCGACTCCGCTCCAGCGATCGTCCCGTACATTGGCATCACCAGGTCGCTCAGCAGGTCGCCGTCGCGGTTGAGGGTCGGGATCACCAGCGCCGTCTCGGCCGGATTGGTGACCAGCCCGGCGTAGGTCGCGTCGATCAGGACCGGCTCGTAGGGGACGTCGGGATAGCGCTCGGAGGCGGCGTCCATCTCCTCCTTGAGCATGCCCTCGTAGACGGGGCTGACCGTCCACTTCGGTCCGCCGTAGACCTTGCCCTCCATCTTTTCGGCAACTCGGAAGGAGTGCTCGGCGACCGCCTTGCAGACCCGGCGACTGATCTTCTCGGTGCGGTAGGCAATCTCGTCGGAGCCGTCGTCGGTCTGCTCGCGCCACTGCTCGGCGCAGTAAGCGTCACCGACCGCCATCCGGCAGACGCAGATCGGGTGGTGGATGCCCGCTACGGGGGTCGTCCCCGGGATCCTCCGCCCGGTGCGCTCGATCACGGTGCCGCCGATGCCCTCGCGGATCAGGCGATTGGGAGAGCCGACGTCGTCGGCTCCCTCCGGCGTAATCGTCGCCGCCTTGATCCCGAAGCCGGAGTTCCGCATGGCCGCGGCCGCGTCGGTGCAGACCCCGTTGCCGGTATCGCGCCGGTTGGGAAGCGAGAGGTCGAAGTGCTCGAGCA
>JBPCOO010000315.1:0-2893 GCA_051000155.1 Solirubrobacterales bacterium
TCGGTGCCGATCACCAACGAGGCGGGCCTGCTCCAGCTCGCGCCGGAGCCGGTCCCCGAGGAGCTGCTGCGGGAATCGGAGGGCTCGACCGCGGTGCCCTCGCGCTTTCAGCCGAGCGGGGAGCGGACCCTCGGAGCCCTTGGTAAGAGGCCAACCGGTCGACCCGCCGCGGACGCGCTCCGGGATCCCAGCGAGCCGCCGGCGACGATCGAGCAGGTGTCCTCGGGTGCGCAGATCGCAGGCTACGCAACGATGGAGCTGATCCTCGACGCGATCGAGCGCGCCCCCAACCCGCTCGAGCGCCGCTCGGTGATCGACTCCTACCTGGCGGCGACCGACCGCGACTCGTTCATCGACACCTACACCGTCGACCAGGTCGGCCGGGCGATCTTCGCCCGCTGAGGCTCTCGGCTCAGTCGAGGATCGCCTCCAGCGCGGGCTCGATCTCGGTGTGGGTGAAAGTGAAGCCCTGATCCTCGGCTCGCCGGGGGATCGCCCGCTGACCCTTGGTAACGACCTCGCCGAACTCGCCGCCGAAGCGGATCTTGGTCGCAAGCTTCGGCACCGGCAGGATCGCCGGGCGGCCGAGCGCGCTGCCGAGGGCCTTGGAGAAGCGCTTGTTGGTGACCGGCTCGGGTGCGGTGCCGTTGTAGACGCCGTCGGCGCCCTCGGTGTCAAACAGCCAGATGATCATCCGCGCGTTGTCTTCGAGCGTGATCCAGGGCATGTACTGGTCGCCGCCGGCCAGTGGACCGCCGACGCCGAGCTTGAACGGGAGCAGCAGTTCCTCCAGCAGGCCGCTGTCGGGATCCAGCACCAGGCCCGTGCGAATGATCGCCAGACGGACTCCCGAGCCGTCGACCTCGTGGGCGGCGCCCTCCCAGGCGACGCAGACTCGGGCGTCGAAGGTCTCGCCGGGCTCGGCCTCCTCGTCGATCACCTCGTCGCCGCGAGCGCCGTAGTAGCCGACCGCGGACTGGCTCACCAGAACCTTCGGCCGCTCGGCTTCGGCGCGTGCGAGGATCGCGCCGATCAGGTTGTGGGTGGCCTTTTCCCTCGAATCGAGGATCTTGCGCTTGGCCTCGTCGGTCCAGCGCTGGTTGATCGGCTCGCCGACCAGGTTGATCACTCCGTCGACGCCCTCGAACGCCTCCTCGGGTGGCCGCTCGAGAGTTGGATCCCAGGCGTGCCAGACGACCCGCGGGCTGCCCTTGGCGGCGCGCTCGGGGTCCCGGCTGAGTCCGACCACCCCGTCGCCGCGGTCCAGTAGGCGCTCGCAGACGACGCCGCCGACGGTTCCACTCGCTCCAGTTACCAATGCCTTCATCGCTATCTACTCCTGTCCAAGTTGCTGGTCGGCTGCTTCATTCAAGGGTTGACGGTCTTGAAGGTGCCGGTTTCCTCGCTCACCCGCGCGATCCCGGCCTCCTGCGCTTCGCGGACCACGGCTTCGGCCACCGTCGGGGCGACATCGCGATTGAAGACGCTGGGGATGATGTAGTCCTCGTTGAGATCGTCCTCGGTGACCACCGCCGCGATCCCCTGGGCGGCCGCCAGCTTCATCTCCTCGGTGATCCGCGGGGCGCCGGCGTCGAGGGCGCCGCGAAATATCCCCGGGAAGCAGAGGACGTTGTTGATCTGGTTGGGGTAGTCGGAGCGTCCCGTGGCCATGATCCTGACGTGGGGCGCGGCATCCTCTGGCATGACTTCGGGTGTGGGGTTGGCCATGGCAAATACGATCGCATCGTCGGCCATCGCCTCGAGACTGCTCGCCTCGACCACGCCGGGCCCGGAGAGGCCGATGAACAGATCCGCTCCCTCGAGCACGTCGTTGGGACCGCCCTCGAGCTTCTGCGGGTTGCTGACCTCGGCGAACCACTTCTTGATCCCGCTCATGCCGCCGGAGGCGTAGTCGTCGCGGTTGGTGGAGATCGCCCCGTTGCGGTCGCAGCCGACGATGTCGGTGACGCCCGCGGCACGCATCATCTTGGTGCAGGCGATCCCGGCGGCGCCGAGGCCGACCATCACCACCCGCAGATCCTCGATCTCCTTGCCGACGATCTTGAGCGAGTTGAATAGCGCCGCCATCACCACCACCGCGGTCCCGTGCTGGTCGTCGTGGAAGACGGGAATGTCGATCTCGTCGCGCAGGCGGTCCTCGATCTCGAAGCAGCGGGGAGCGGAGATGTCCTCGAGGTTGATCCCGCCGAAGGTCGGAGCCATCAGCTTGACCGTTTCGACGATCTTGTCCGGGTTCTGGGTGGAGAGGCAGATGGGGAAGGCGTCGACGTCGGCGAACTCCTTGAACAGCATCGCCTTGCCCTCCATTACGGGCATCGCCGCCTCGGGGCCGATGTCGCCGAGTCCGAGCACGGCCGAGCCGTCGGAGACGACCGCGACCGTGTTCTTCTTGATCGTGAACTCGAACGCCTTCGAGCGGTCTCGGTGGATCTCGCTGCACACTCGCGCCACCCCGGGGGTGTAGGCCATCGAGAGGTCGTCGCGGGTCTTCAGCGGGTATTTGTTGCGCTGCTCGATCTTGCCGCCGCGGTGCATGGCGAAGGTGCGATCGGTGTAGTCGATCACCTTGGCGCCACGGACCGAGCCGATCCCTCGCAGGATCGCCTCCCAGTGCTCGGGGTCGCGGGCGTCGATCGTGAACTCGCGCACCCGCTTGCCCTCGGCTCCGGCGCCGGGGACCAGGTCGACCGATTGCAGCGCCCCGTCGGCTTCGGCGATCGCGGTGGTGATCTTGCCCAGGGGCTCCTTGCGTGCGTCGAGCTCGACGCGAACAGTGAACGAGAACTGGGCGGAGACGGAAGCCACCGGAGCGGGGATCATCGGCAGCAGCCAACGGCCACGAGCGCGCCAAGGCGAGCCAGGAGCGGTCGGT
>JBPCOO010000023.1:0-2565 GCA_051000155.1 Solirubrobacterales bacterium
GGATTGCGACCGAAGCCCGCACGCTCTTACCGCTGGGAGCGACGACATTCACCGTCTGACCGTTGCCGAGCCCCAGTTCCTTCGCAAGCTGGACGTTGATCTCGACGGTCTGGCTTGGACTCAGAAATCGCAATGCCTCGTTCCGCTCCGCGACGTAGTCCGCCCACAAATCGGGGTAGGTACCAAGTCGAATCCCAGAATCGTCGGCTGCCGCCGGGTCCGGGGAAGGCCCATCGGACGTCCGCGCTCCACGCGTGTCCTCACTCGACTCACCCGGCGCGTCATAGGTCGGTGGGGAAGGTTCCGCGGACCGTCCAGAGGGAGGCTCGTGCGCTTCGCCGCTCACTACGCCGTCGGGCCGACCGGGGTCCGCGGAGCCTTTACCACCGACCCCTGTCGACAACGCGGAAGGGTTGATGTCTTGCCAGCGAACGCCGAAGCCGCCGATCGTGTCGTGAGTCATGCCTCGGTAGAGGGGGGACTCCGATGCGAGCAGCTCGAACACTTCCCCTGAGGTCTCGGCGCCGGTCTCGTCGCCGAGCGCAGCGCTGAGCTCCGTCAGGACCTGCCAGAGCGGGCGGTTGTTACCCGGGCGGGGGACGCTGGGCCGGACCCGTTGGAGGCGGCCGTCGGGGTGGGTGACGGTCCCCTCCTTCTCGGCGTGGGTCTCGGCGGGGAAGTGGAGGTCGGAGTTCTGCTCGGAGGCGTTGCCGAACATCGAGCTGGAGAGGGTGAAGTTGGCGGCGCCGATCGCTCGGGACCAGGCCTCGGGATCGTCGAAGTCGCGGACCGGATCGACGTCCCAGAGGATCAAGGCCTCGAGTTCCCCCGCCTCCAGGGCGTCGCGGATCTCGTCGGAAGTGCGCCCGCCCGCCAGATCGGCCAGACCGGGGCCGGCGTTCTCACAGGCGCCCGATTCACGGACCCCGCGCCCGTTGGCGTCGATCGGGATCTCATACAGTCCCGCGCCCGCGACCTCGGCGAGCCCGAGCGAGCTCGCCAGCTCGAGCAGGGCGGCGGCGGTGCGCTCCCCGTCGGCTTCGAGCACCCGCTCTCCCCAGACGATCACGACCCGCTCCTTGCCGTCGAGGGCCTCGGCGATGCCGGTTCCATCATCACCGTCGCCGGAGATCGACCTCACCAGCCCCTCGAGGAACTCGGCGGCGGCGCCGGGCTCGTAGCGGTGAGCCTCCAGCGGGCCGCTGGTGCCGATCGCCGCGCCGCCGTCGAGCGAGGTGGGCCGCTCGGTAGCGATCACCAGGTCGGTCGCGTTGCGACGTACCGCCTTGCGGATTCGCAGCTCGAGGATCGGCATCTCGTGCATCGGGTCGGCGCCGATGACGACGATCGCGTCGGCGTCGTCGAGCTGGCGAGTGGTGACGGCAAGCTTGGGGTCGGCGAGGGCGCGCCGGGTGGAGGCCGCGAGGGCTCCGCGCCGGCTCGAGCTGACGTCGGTCGAGGCCAGCGGCCCGCGGACCATGCGCTGGATCAGGTAGGCCTCCTCGTTGGAGGCGCCGCCGCCGACCAGGGCGGCGACCTTGCCCTTGGCAGCGCCCAATCCCTCCGCCCCCCGCTCGATCGCCTCGTCCCATCGGACCGGCTCGAGGGCGCCGCCGGAGCGGAGCTGGGCGCCGGTGGGACGGTCAGGGCTGGTGAACATCTGGTAGCCGAAGCGACCCTTGTCGCAGAGCCAGCCGTCGTCGACCTCCTCGTTGTCGCGCGCGAGCACCCGCGCGACTCCCTCGTCGCGAACGCTGTATTTGACGTTGCACTGGCTCGGACAGAGGGTGCAGACCGAGCCCGCCTGTTCGATTTCCCAGGGACGGGCGCGAAAACGGTAGGACTGGGAGGTGAGCGCGCCGACGGGGCAGAGTTCGATGATGTTGCCGTGGAAGGGGGCGACGTAGGGGCGGTCGTCGTGGGTGCCGACGTAGGTCTTCGGTCCGCGCTCGATTAGCTGGAGCTGCTCGTCCTCGGCCACCTCCTGGCTGAAGCGGACGCAGCGGTAGCAGAGGATGCAGCGCTCGCGGTCGATCTTGACCAGGGGGCTGAGCGGGATCGGCTTTTGGAAGTGGCGCTTGGGATCGGTGAAGCGAGACTTACCCGGGCCCCATCCCATCGCGATGTCCTGGAGCGGGCACTCGCCGCCCTTGTCGCAGACGGGGCAGTCCAACGGGTGGTTGACGAGGAGGAACTCCACCACCGCGTTCTGGGCCTCGGAGACCCGCTCGTTCTGGGTGTAGATGACCATCCCGTCGCGGATCGGGGTCGAGCAGGCGGTCTGGAGCTTCGGCATGCCCTCGATCTCCACCAGGCACATCCGGCAGGCACCGACCGGGTCCCCGAGCTTGGGCTCGTAGCAGAAGACCGGGATCTCGATGTCGCCGTGTTTGGCTGAGTCGACCAGCATCTGCCCCTCAGGAGCGGAGATCTCGATCCCGTCGACGACGATCGTGATCTGGGGGGAGCCGTTGTCGCTCAAGACATTTTCCCTTGCCGCTCACCTGAAGAAAGCATCGCTGCAACCTACCTGACCGGCCGACTTTGGTGGTCACGGCTGAAGCC
>JBPCOO010000049.1:0-7530 GCA_051000155.1 Solirubrobacterales bacterium
CGATCACGACCCCGATCAGGGCGCTGCGGGCGACCGCCCCGACGATGATCACCGCCGCGGCACCGATCGTCACCGCCCCGACGGCGCGGGTCATCCGCGGGCCGGAGAGCCGCGGGGCCCCGGCAGATTCGGGCCGCCGGTCGGGGCGTCGCGATCGCAGACCGCCGCCCCGCTCGATCCCGGCGAGGCCGATGAACAGGGCCATCATCGCGTAGGCGCCGAGGAAGTTGGCGCCGACGGTTCCCTGGGCACGGGTGAACTCGCGCAGCTCGTCGTATGCGGCGCCGCTCCACAGCTCGCCCGCCACCACCGCCGCCTCGGCCACCACTCCCAGCGCGAACGCCGCCAGCAGGTAGTCGGTCGCGCGCCCACCCGAGCGGAGGAAGGCCGAGAGATAGATCAAAAGGCCGGCCATCACCAGGGGTTGGCCGACGAGCTGCGCCGCCAGGGAGAAGCTGGTTTGCGCGCTGGTGGCGTTGGCGAGGGCGGAGACCGCGCCGAATCCCGCGAGGACCAGCAGCCCCGCGACCACCGCGCGCAGCCGTGCGGCCGGACGGGGGATGCCCGGTCCCCAGACGAGCGCGGCCAGCCCGAGCATCCCGACCAGGAACCCGGCCCGAAGCAAATCGCCACGCCCTTCGAGCGCGTCGGTGAACGGGCCGATCGTCACCACCGGGAAGAGGATGATGAAGGCGAGGATGGCCAGTACCGGCATGCCGCGACCGAGAGCGGCGCCGTCAGCGGGGACCGAAGGTGCGCGGTGAGCACCCGGGCCCGTCGTAGCAACACTCGCGAGGTCGCCGCCGCCGTAGAAGGGGACGCTCATCGGCCTAGCCAAGGGAGCCCCCCGACGCCGGGAGCTGCCGCGCCTGGTAGGAGCGGACGAAAGCCAGGCTGATGGCCCCGGCGACGGCGATCGCCGCGATCGCGCCGAGGTCGGCCGAGCCCGCTTGCCGTAGTGCCACGAAGATCAATGTAGAGGCCGCCGCGACCGCGACGGCGTGGAGGAGGGCCATACGCAGGATCGATCCCGTCTTCAGTGCGGCGAAGCGCGCGTCCTCCCAGAACAGCGCCACCAGCAGGCCGAGCTGGACCGCAACCCCGCAGAGCACGCCCAGCGGCCGCCCTTCGATCCCGATCGCGGCGACGAGCAGGCCGGAGGCGGCGGCGTTGACGGCAAGTGCGATCAGCGCCCGGTCGAGAACCGCCCGCACCCGCTGGGAGGCGTACAGCAGCGCCTCCAACGCCCAGATCAGGGTGAAGGGCACGACCGCTATAGCCCAGATCCGCAGCAGCTCCCCCACCTCGCGAGCGTCCGCCGCCGACAGCTCGCCGCGGGCGAGGATCAGCTCGCTGAGCTGCGGCCCGCAGACCACCAGCACCACCGCGGCGGAGGTGGCGAGCAGGAGCGGTGCGACCAGGCCCACCCGCGACTCGCCCGCCGCGCGCTCGCTTGCAGCCTCCCCGCCGACCACGAGCAGGCTGAAGGCGGCCCCCTGGCCGCAGACGAAGATCGCCAGCGCCGCGATCCGGGCAGCGTAGGCGAGCAGGGAGACCGAGCCCTCGGGCAAGAGCGAGCCGAACAGCGGATCCAACAGCAGCCCGGCGCGTGCGGCTACGGTGGCCGCGAGCACGGCGGCGATCGCCGCCAGCCCGGTCCGGCCGACGCGGAGATGGTCGAAGCGAGGGCGGGGTCGGGGTCCACCGGCCGAGGAGAACAGGTAGGCGGCTGCCACCTGCACCCCGGTCGCGATCAGCCCCGCCAGCGTCGCGGACTCGACGTCGTCGCTCAGCGCCGGCACGAACAGCAGTCCCAGCCAGACCAGGGCGTAGGTTCCGATCGACAGGCCCGAGGCCCAGACCCTGCCGTTGGCGTATCCGTAGGAGGCATAGACGAAAGCCGCCGCCGTCCCGGGGATGGAGAGCGCGTAGATGCGGAGCACGTCCGCCGCCTGCGAAAGCACGTCGGATTCGAGGCCGGGGCCGACGAGGCGCACGATCAGGGGAGCGGCCACGACCACAGCGGCGGCGGTGAAGATCCCAATCAACGTCGCCCGGATCGCCATCCGACCGGCGACCGCCGCCATCTCATCGGGGTCCGAGCGCGGCAGCCTGGGGACGACCAGCGAGCTGATCGAAGCGGCGCCGATCGCCAGCAGCACCGATGGCAGGGCGGCACCGACGAAGAACGCGTCGAGCTGCCCGGAGACTCCGAAGAGGCTCCCGACCCGGATCTGTACCAGCGCCAGCCCGGCGGCGCCGAGGACTCCGGCGCCGCCGATCAGGACTATCCGGCGGAGCATGCTCATCGTCCGAGGATCTCCCGGTAGAGCTCGACGACGCGGGTGACGCCGACCTCGGCCCGGAAGCGGTCGGGCAGCTCGGCGTGGGCACGAGCCGGGGAGCCGTCGGGGGCGCCGAGGGCGCCGTCGAGGGCCAGCCCCAGCGCGCGCTCGAGGCCGGCGGCGTCACCGTCGGCGATCAGGGCCGCGAAGGGATAGTCGCTGAGCACCTCGGCTACCGCGCCCACATCCGTTGCGATCACCGGGGTCCCGGCGGCGCGCGCCTCGATCAGAGCCATCGGCAGGCCCTCGGCCCGCGAGGGGCTGACGACAGCCGCCGCGCCTGTCAGCTCATCCAGCTTGCGCTCGCCCTCGAGCCAGCCGCCGATCGTGACCCGCCCGGCGACCCCGGCGAGCGTGCGGTCGAGCCAGGCGCGATCACCGTTGCCGTACACATGCAGCTCGTAGTCGTCCCGGCCGAGCTTACGGAGCGTCTCGGCGAGGCGATCGAGTCCTTTGACGGGCGCCCAGCGACCGTAGAAGAGGAGCCTCGGGGGGGTGCCGTCGCTTCCCCTTCCCCGGGCCCGACCGACCTCCTCGAGTCGGCGTCGCTGCGCCGCCGCGATCCCGTTGGGGATCACCTCGACCCGCTTCGCTCCGAGCTTCTCGGCGGTTGGGAGCCAGCGCTCGGCGAGGACGACGGTCGCCGCCGCCCCGGAGACGAAGTCCCGAGCGAGTACCCGGTTGAGGTGAGAGCGAGCGAGCCAACCGTCGATCCCGCCCGAATGAAGGTGAGCTACGTAGGGAACCCCGGCGGCGCGGCCCGCGCGGGCGAGGGCGAGCTTGCGCGCGAGGCTGGCGCCGGTGCTGGCGTGGAGGTGAAGGACGTCGGGGCGGCGGCCCGACGCAAGCAGACGCATGGCTCGCCCTTGTGCCCGCGCCGCCATCGCTGCCTTCACCGGCAGGGGCGCGTCCATCGCGCTGGTTGACAGGAGCGCCAGCTCGACCGCCCCCCCGAGCCCCGCCTGGACCCAGGAGTCCACCAGCGCGGTGATTCCACCGGGGTTGCGCGGATCCGGCGTCGCCATCAGCACCCGGATCGGCCGCTCGGTCACCTCCACGCTCGCGGATTCTCCGGCCGAGCGACGCAGATGTTGCGGATAGCGCTACATCGTCGTCGCTCGGCCCACTGGAGCGTGCGGCGAGCCATCCCTCAGAGCGCCTCCCCCAGCGCCGCGCAGACCGCGTCGACCTCGGCCGCTGAGATCATCGGGAAGATCGGGAGCGACAGCTCGCTCGCCGCCCACGCCTCGGCGACCGGGAACGACAACCCCGCCTCCGCGTACGGAGGCTGGCGGTGGACCGCCGGGGAGTAGTGGATGCCGGTGCCGATCCCGCGGTCGGCCAGTCGGGCGCGGACGCCATCGCGGTCTTCCACCCGCACGGGATAGAGGTGGTGGACATCCTCATACCCCGCCCGCACGGGCAACGAGCGAACTCCCTCGGGTAGTCGCCCCCGGTAGCGGCGCGCGGCCTCCCTGCGGGACTCGTTCCAGACATCGAGGTGGGGGAGCTTGCAGCCGAGGATCGCCGCCTGGACCGTGTCGAGACGCTCGTTGTAGCCAGGGACCAGGTGCTCGCCCTTGCCCTCCTGACCGAGGTTTCCCCAGCGACGGGCGGCGGCCGCGAGGTCGGGGTCGTCGGTGCAGACGATGCCGCCGTCGCCGAAGGCCCCGAGGTTCTTCGACGGGTAGAAGCTGAAGGCGGCGAGATCGCCGAAAGAGCCCGCCCGGATCTCGCCGGCGCGCGCCCCGTGCGCCTGGGCGGCATCCTCGATCAGCGTCAGGTCGTGGTCGGAGGCGAGCCGGCGAGCGGCCCGGGGATTCACGGTCGCGCCATAGAGGTGGACGACGATTACCGCCTTCGTCCGCGCGGTGATACGGGTGGCGGCGTCGTCGAGGTCGACCAAGCCATCCTCCTCGCCGACCTCGCAGAAGACCGGCTTCGCGCCGACGTGGCTAACCGCGAGCGCGGTCGCGATGTAGGTGTGGGCGGGGACGAGCACCTCGTCGCCGGGACCGATGCCCACCGCCAGCAGCGAGAGCGACAGGGCGGCGGTGCCGGAGTTGGTCCCGATCGCGTGCGAGACGCCGATGTAGTCGGCGAAGGCCCGTTCGAACCCGGTGACCGCTTCCCCGCCGATGAAGTCGCCGCGATCGAGAACGTCCGCGATCGCGGCGTCGATCTCACTCCGCACCGCTCGGTGCTGGCGGTCGAGGTCGACGAAGGGGACCTCCATCGGGCCCGGGGGCGTCGGTACTTTGGTAGGCGTCTCGCTCATTGGGGGGATTGTGGGCGCTCGGACGCCGGCACGCGGCGAGGCGAGCCCCCGGCGGCGGCCAAGACGGCGTTGCAGAAGGCCCTCTCAATCAGCCGACCGCGCGCTCGAAGCGGCCCCGGATCGATCGGCTCGGACCGACCCGGGGCGACCCGCTCCAGTCGCTCCAGCCCGTCGCGGTCGCCGATGCGCAACATCAGTCCGCGACGCTCCAGCTCCCGATCGACCGCCGCTGGGGCTCCGGAGAAGACGCTGACCGTGGGCGTACCGAGCAGCGCCGCCTCGCGGCTCATCGTCCCCCCCGCGCCACAGAAGACGTCGGCCGCCGCCAGCAGCGCCCGCCCCTCCAGCGGTCGCTCGGGCACCGTCACCCGGGGCAGCCCCAACGCCTCGACCGCGACCCGCTGGGAGGGATGGCGCGCCAGCACCACGGTCCGCCGACCCTCGGGCTGGGCGAGGCGGCGGAGCGCCTCGGTGAAGATGGGGTTCTCTCCGCGGTGATAGGCAGCGCCGGCGGGAGCCGCGCGAGCGACCACCAGCAGCTCGTCCTCCCCCACCCCGAGGCGTCGGCGAAGGTCGGGATCGGGTTCGAAGTCCCCGAGGTAGACCTCCTCCTTGAAGCCCGGGTAACGGATGACCTTGGTGGCGCGCGCGCCTTGACGGCGGACGGTCGGCCCGGGCAGTAGCTCGGGCATGAGGATGGATTGCGCCAGGCGAAAGGCGAGGTGGTTGGCGGGCTGATGCTCGTAGTCCATCCCGGTGACCGCCGGTATGCCGAGCGAACGCGCGGCGACGATCTGGGCGTAGGAGTTGTGCGAGAGAGCTACGTCGGGGAGCCTCGACCGAGCCCAACGGCGGAGGCTCTGGACACGACCGCCGACCGCCGCCGCCTTGCGCACCCGCGAGGAGGGGCTCCGGCCCCCCACCGGGTCGAGCTCGGGCCAGATCCTCGTCCCCAGCTCGAGCGTCTGGGCGTGGTCGCGGGCGGTGATCAGGACCTCGGCGCCTCCGGCCTCCAGGCGGCGGGCGATCGGCTCGAACAGGGCGGCATGGGGAGAGTTGGCGAGGTCGATCCAGACCCTCACGCGGATACCTCAGCGAGATGAGCGAGCGCGTCCAGCATCGGCGCCTGCACCCAGCGGACGTGCGGCCTCCGGTTGGTCCAGAGGCGACGGCGCTGAAAGATGAACGCCCCGTCGCCACGGGACATCCGCTCGACCGCGAAGGCGTAGGTTCGCCAGGCCTCCTCCAAGCGCTCGGGCTGCCGCCGGGAGGCGAGCGAGAAGGTCCGGATCGCCTGAGCCACCGACTGACCGTCGATCGGGTAGGTGCGGTCGATGAAATAGCGCGGGGTCCCGTCGACGGTGAAGAGCCCAGCGGAATAGTGCTCCAGACCGCGCGCCCAGGCCGAGCCGACCTCGTCGTCGTCGAGCGCCTCGGCGATCGCGAGCAGGGCGTCGAGGACGTAGCCGGTGTGGAAGCCGTCGACCCAGTCGCCCCTACCCCCCTCCGCATAGGGCCAGGAGCCGTCGGCGCGCTGGTGGGCAAGGGCGTAACGGGCTGTGGCCGCCGCGGCCTCGGCGAAACGGTCGGCCTCGGGGCCCCCCGGCTCGGCCAGTCGGGCCAGCAAAGAGCCCGCCAGCAGGCTGGCGTTGTGGATCGGGGTCCGGTCGCCGGCGAAGTAGCCAAAGTAGCCGCCTTCGCCGACGCGGTTCAGCCCGACCCGCTCGCAGAAGAAGCGCCCCACACCGATCGCCAGCTCGAGCGCCCCCTCCCCGGCGCCGGCGGCGTGGGCATCGAGCAGGGCATGGCCGGCGAAGGCGGTCGCGATCGTATTGGGGGTGGAGGCCGGGTAGTTGAAGAAGCGCGTTTCGACATCGAAGTGGTAGCCCCAGCACGGTTCCTCGAAGGCGTCGAGTCGGAGCCGCTCGAGCGCATCCATGCCGGCGCCGAGGTCGCGATCCGGATCGTGGCGCAGCCCGACGGGCAGCCTCGAGTGGGCCGCGAGGACGTGGGCGACGGTGGCGGCGTCGAGCCCCGCGACGATCCCGAGGGGACGGCGGAGGTCGAGCGGCGAGCGCTTGACCGCCTGGATCAGCACTCGCCGCCCGAGCGGGCTTCGCTTCAACGGCGCGAGCCGGGGGGCGCTGAGGCCTTCGTAGGGATCGGGACCGACCCAGCCGCGCTCGGCCCCCCAACGCTCGAGCGCCGCGATGGTCCGCCGCAGGTGCTCTTCGCGATCGGCTGCGATCATCCGACCCCGATGGACCAGCGGCCCGGAAACGACGCGCCCAATCGCCTGATCACCGACTGTCGCTTCGGCACGGGGGTCACGGTGGCGAGCTTCACGAACCTCTACGGCTGCGAGATCGGAGCGGACTCGCGGATCGGCCCGTTCACCGAGATCCAGTCGGAGGTACGGGTTGGCGCCAAGTGCAAGGTCCAGAGTCATAGCTTTATCTGCTCGGGGGTCGAGATCGGGGACGGCGTCTTCATCGGCCACGGGGTGATGTTCGTAAACGACAAGCGGCCCCGCGCCACCAACGCCGACGGCTCGCTGGGGGGTCCCGGGGATTGGGCGATGCTGAGGACCCAGGTTGGATCCGGTGCGACCATCGGCTCGGGCGCGATCATATTGGGCGGGGTCAGCATCGGGATGGAGGCGATGGTCGGTGCCGGGGCGCTGGTAGCCGCCGATGTGCCCGACGGCGCGGTGGTACGGGGCGAGCCGGCCCGAGTGAGGCGATAGGGCCCACGCAACTCGACCCACTCAGCGGGTGGGTTCTACCCGCCCCGGCCGCCCTCTCTACGATGCGAGCAAGTGAGCCCCCCAACCCCGGCACTCGATCCGCTCGTCCTCGCCCGCCCTCGGGAGGCTCGCCCGTGAGCGTGATAGTCATCAGCGGTTCC
>JBPCOO010000094.1:0-3048 GCA_051000155.1 Solirubrobacterales bacterium
CCCCCGGCGAGGGTCGGAGCCGGACCCCCGGTCGGCGAGCCAACCAACCCGGCCTCGGCTCGACCGCTCGGCGCTCGGCGCCTCCCGCGGCCCCTCATCGCTGACCGCCAGGGCTATGCCGTCGCCCTCGCGACCGGCCCGGATCCGCACCTTGCCCCTCCCGTGTTCGAGCGAGTTGACCACGAGGTTGTCGATCGCGGCGGCAACTCGAGGCGCGCTCACCTCCGCCACCGCCTCTTCGCCAACCTCGACCTCGACCCGATCGCTCCAGCCCCAGCGTCGCTCGGCATCCGCGGCGATGGCGGCGATCGAGACCGGTTCGAAGGACTGCTCGGGGCCGCCGTTGATCTCCCGATCGAGACCCTCGAGGCCGAGGGCGAGCTGATCGAGGCAGCCCCGCAGCGCCGATCGGTCGAGCTGCTCGCGGCAGGCGAGCAACGCCAGAAGCTGCGCCGATCGCCGCAACTCGTGCAGGGAGCCGTTGAGTCGGCGGCGGCGGACCCGCTCGCCGACAGTCCGGACGAGGCCACCGCAAGCCAGGGCCAGGATCAGAGTCGCCAGCGCGGCCTCCATCAGACGACCCCCTCGACCAAGCGGTAGCCGACTCCCCAGGCGTTGACGATGTAGCGGCCACCCTCGGGGTCGAGCTTGCGGCGAAGCCTCGAGGCGTGAGAATCGAGGGTTCGGGTCCTGGCCGAGCTCTCGTACCCCCAGACGTCGCTCAGTAGCTCGGCCTTGGTGAACACGCGCTGCGGTTCGACCGCGAGATAGCGCAGTAGCTCGAACTCCTTGGCGGAGAGGTCGACATGCCGCTCACCGACGGAAACCTCGCGCGAGGCGGGATCGAGCCGGAGCTGCCCTACTCGCACCGGGCCGCGCTCGTAGGTGCGCCGCTCGCGGGTGGCGATCCGGACGCGCTCCAACAGCTCCGGGTAGTGGAACGGCTTGACCAGATAGTCGTCGGCTCCCTCGCGCAGGCCGCGAACCCGCTCATCACCGGAGCCGCGACCGCTGAGGACGATCACCGGCAGATCGGGATCGTAGGCGGAGGCCGGGCTGCGGTCGCGCCGGATCTCCCGCAGCACGTCGAGTCCGCCGGCGTCAGGGAGGTTGAGGTCCAAGAGCAGCAGGTCGGGATCCTCGTAGCGGAGGAGGCGGAGGGCATCCTCCGCGGTCGGCGCCCCGAGCGCCTCGTAGCAGTCGGCCTCGAGCCCTTCACAGAGCAGACGCCGGGTGTGCTCGTCGTCCTCGCAGACGATCACCCTCCCGTGGGATTCGAACTCGGGCAACATCATCGCTCTCCTTCCGGCGCCCGCGAGCACCGTGGCCGTTGATCGGGTACCTCGAGCACCGCGGTCGCCCGCCGCTCGTACAGAAGCCTTCCCGCCCCCACGCCACGCTCGCTGCGGATCACCTCGCCACGGTGGTCCAGGAAAAGGATGTCGATCGGGAACCGCATCCCCAGGGTGTGGACGCTGCGACAGCCCGGCAGCAGCAGCGGCCGCGCTCGGTCGGGACCCAACATCGACAGTCCCGCCAACCTCTGGACCGGGCGCTCGGCGACGGCCGCGAGGTGTCCGGCCGACCAGGTCCAGCGCGAGCGGCGGAAGCGACGGGGTGAGTCCGACAGCGTGCTCATGTCCCCCGAACCCCGGACTCGCGTCGGGCGCCCCCTCGCTAGCCGTCGACGCCGCTCGGCGAACTCCTCCCCGGCCTTCCCGGGTGCAAGCCTGCGTTCAGCGGACGGTCGGCGCCGGGCTCGGAGGGGTGGGCTCCACCAGTATCACGGGCCGTGGCAGCCGCGGCTGCACGGGAGGCATCTGAGCAATGGAAAAGGCAACACGCAGAGGCAACTACGAGTCTGGATCCGACTACGTCCTCGAATACGGGGAGCTGCGCTTTGCCTTCAACGAGTCCGACTTCACCCAGCGGGTGGAGCAGGCGGCGGTCAAGCTCGACTTCATCGAGCCCGGCCTCGACTCCGCCGAGCTACACGACCTGGTCGAGCTGGCGGTCAACGGCGAGATCCGGGAGTCCGCCTCGGCGCTGGGCGAGCACGTCAACCACAACTGGCGCGAGCTGGTGACCGGCTCCCAGCGCAGTCTCGTCCACTGGATCCGTCGACTCGTCTTCCGCAGCGCCTGGCTCGACCAGCGGGTCAAAGAGGGCGAGCTGGACGTCGTCTTCGACCCCGACACCTCGAGCTTCGGCTACGTCCAGCCCGACCGCGGCCGTGAGCCGATCGAGCTCTCCCGCGAGCCCTCATGGGGCTCGCTGGCCTATCGGGCCTGAGCGACTCACTCGTAGAAAGATCGCCCGGTCGGCTCGACCCGTAGCTCGAGGCCTTCGACCCTGACTACCTCCACGGCCTCACCGACCTCCGCCTCGCCTTCGACGCACACCGCGCGCCAGCGCTCGCCCGCAAGGCGGACGAACCCCTCGGGGCGGCAGGCGAGCACCACCTCGGCCCGCTTGCCCGGCATCGCCTCGACCCCCGTCTTGGTCTTGAACCGGCGCAGGTAGAGCCACCAGAGGTAGGCCTCCCCCACCTCGATCGCGCCACCGACGCCGAGCGCGATCGCGCCCAGCGGCGGATCCAAGAGGATGAAGGCGGCGAAGCCCAGGACCAGCGCCACGAGCCCTCAGCCCCGTCGCCCCTCCACGCCTGCCCTAATCGGCCATCGAGGCCAGCAGCGAATCGTTGGTGGCGGCGGCGGCGAGCTTCTCCCGGAGGCGCTCGGCGGCGTCACGGGCCGGCAGCGCGGCCAGCTCGGCGCGCAGCTTGCGCGATCCGGCCAGCTCGCTCTCCGACCGCAAGCCCTCCTCGCCGGCGGTCCGGCAGCCGCCGACCTCCAGCGCCGGGTAGACGCCCTCGGCGGCAAGCTCGGGAATGAGGGTGATGGTGACGTTCTCGGTGGTCTGGAGCATCTTCGCCACCCCCCGG
Source organism: Solirubrobacterales bacterium (assembly GCA_051000155.1). Classification (GTDB taxonomy): domain Bacteria; phylum Actinomycetota; class Thermoleophilia; order Solirubrobacterales; family 70-9; genus CAXMST01. The sequence continues at coordinate 2,945 of JBPCOO010000094.1, forward strand.
TCCTCGTCGCGGTCGATCGTGGTCGCGATCACCGTCAGCGAGCCTCCAGACTCCTCCTCGGTCTCCCTGCCGCAGGCGAAGATCGGCTTCGCCTTCGATGGATC
>JBPCOO010000119.1:0-3159 GCA_051000155.1 Solirubrobacterales bacterium
CTCACTTGGCCTCCTGATCGGGGTCGTCGCCGTGATCGTGTTCGTGTTCGCCGGAGGCGGCGGCATCGACGAGGCCTCGCTCGACGGGGGCGGCTCGACCACGATCGAATCGCCGCAACCCTCCGAGCCGGACTCGGCGCCCGGACCGAGCGGTGGGGGTGAGGGCGGAGCCTCCGACCAGGGCGATCCCGCTCCGAGCCCGATCCCGGGAGAGGGCGGATGACCACGGGCTCCAGGTCCACCTTCGCCGCCGCGCTCTCGGTAGCGGCGCTCACGGTCCACGAGCTGGCCTTCCTCCTCGCGGGCGCCGAGCGCAGCGCCGACCACGGCTATCTGGCCACGCTCGCACCGATGCTGATCGCGGTCGCGATCGCGAGCGGGCTTACGGCGGTCCTCCTGCCGAGCCTCGGGCGCATCGCCTCGGCTCCGCGGATCTCGCCGCTGCCGGTGGCGGCGGCGCTGATGGCGATCTTCGTCTGCCAGGAGACGGGCGAAGCGCTGCTCGGCGGCGACGGCCCGGAGGCGCTGGCCGGCTCGCTCACCGCCGCCTGGAGCCTGCCCGCGCTCGCACTAGCGGCCGCGGCGGCGATCGTTGGCTTCGTCTCGCTTCTCCATCGTATGGGTGAGGGCCTCGCCAGCCTGCTTGCGTCGGGCGACGCTCCCAGCCTCGGCTCCGGATTCGCGGCTACCGGCCTTCCCGCGCAGGGACCACGGCTCATACGTTCGCCGATGGCGTTCTACATCGCCTGTCGACCTCCGCCCGTGAGCGCCTGAGTCCTCTCGGCGGGAAGGCCCCGCCGAGAGGAGCTATCCGCACCGCCGGCGCTCGCCCGAGCGCCATCGCCATCGCCCCTCGGCGCCCCCAGCAAGGAGTTCCAACATGCAGTCCAACAAAGCAAGAGCGGCCGTCGCCGTCGCCTCGGTCGTCCTCATAGCCGTCCTCTTCGTCTTCCTCAGCGCCGAGGACGAGGACCTGGATACGGCCACCCTCCGGGAGACCACGATCGAGACGACCACGACGGTCACCGAGGAGGTCGACGAGCCCAAGCCCGAAATCCCGACGATCGTGGTCGAGGGAGGCGAGCCCAAGGGCGGGGTGGCTGATCTCGACTACACCAAGGGAGAGAAGGTCGAGTTCAAGGTTGAATCAGACGTCGACGAGGAGGTCCACGTCCACGGCTACGACATCTTCGAGGAGGTCAGCGCCGGGGGCACGGCCAGGTTCGCCTTCGACGCCGATATCGACGGGGTCTATGAGGTCGAGCTGGAGCGCTCGGGCGTCCAGCTCGCCCAGCTCACCGTCAAGCCGTGAGCGAGCGCGTCGCTCGAGTTGCCCTACTCGCCGGCGCCGCCACCTTGGTGGTGGCGCTCGTCGGTGGGTTCGCCTTCCCCGATCCCGCCGCCGCCCACGGGCTGGTGGGTCGCGCCGACCTACCGCTCCCACAGTGGCTTTTGATCTGGGGAGCATCGCTGCTTTTGATCGGCTCGTTCGCCGCGCTTGTCCTCGGCTGGCGCGAGCCGAAGCTCTCCGGGGACGGCTGGCGGCCGGTCCTGCCCCGACTCTCGAGCGTCGTGCTCTCGCTTCCGGCACAGGTGGTCTTCGGCCTGGTCGGCGTGCTGCTGCTGGCGCTGACCATCTACACCGGCCTCCAGGGAACCGAGGCTCCCGATCGCAACTTCAGCGTCTCCTTCGTCTTCGTCACATTCTGGCTCGGCATGGTCGGCCTCAGCGTCTTCCTCGGGGACGTCTTTCGCGCCTTCAACCCCTGGCGCGCGATCGGTCGGGCGGTCTCCGGCGGCTTCTCGTTGGTCGCCGGACAGCGCGCCCCCGCGCCACTCCGCTATCCCGACTGGCTTGGTCGCTGGCCGGCGGTGATCGGCCTCGCCGGCTTCCTCTGGTTCGAGCTGGTCTGGGGTCAGAGCGGCTTCAGCGCCGCCGGGGTGACTCCCTACGACGTCACCATCGCCGCTCTGGTCTACAGCGGCGTCACCTTCGTCGGCATGGCCCTGTTCGGGGTCGAGCATTGGATCCGCCGGGGCGAGACCTTCTCCGTCTACATGGGAATGTTCGCCAGCCTCGCACCCTTGGAGGTGCGGGATGGGCGGATCGGCCTCCGCAAGCCCCTCGCCGGAGCAACCCACTGGATCGGCGCGGAGGCTGGATCGGCGGCGCTCATCCTCGCCGCCATCGGCGGTACCACCTTCGACGGGGCCCAGGAGGGGATCCTTCAGGACTCGATCGCCTCGACCTTCCAGACGCTGTCCGACGGCGCGCTCTCACCGATCCTCGCGCTACGGCTGACCAACACCCTCTACCTCGCGCTCGCGCTGGTAGCGGTCGTAGGCATCTTCGCGATCGGCGTCGCCGGGATGCGCACCGTCGGCAAGAGGCGCAGCTTCGGGGAGCTGAGCCGGCTATTCGCGCACTCGTTCATCCCGATCGCGCTCGGCTACCTGGTCGCCCACTACTTCAGCCTGGTGGCCTTCCAGGAGCAGGCGCAGTTCACCTACCTGCTCTCAGACCCGCTCGGGGATGGATCCGACATCTTCGGCACCGCCGATGTCGCCATCGACTATTCGGTGATCGGCGCCACCGCGATCCAGTGGGTCCAGTTCGGAGCGGTGGTGGTCGGCCACGCCCTCGCGCTGGCGCTGGGACACGACCGCGCCCTCGAGGTCTCCGCCAACGGCAAGGATGCGTCCTGGTCGCAGGCCTGGATGCTCGTCTCCACCCTCATGTTCAGCACCCTCGCCCTCTATCTGCTGACCCAGGCCAATGCCTGATCTCGCGCTCTGGGAGACGTCGCTGCCGCTGGCCCACGCCGGCCACTGGGCGGTCTGGATCCTCTACGCGGTCCCGATCCTCGCCGTCCTGGCGACGATCGCGATCAACGCCCGCCGCGAGGACGACCGGGAGCAGGGCGCGCATGAGGACCCCGGGACCGAGGACCCCTCGGACGTCGGCGCGCGGGTCGACTCCTCCCGGGACGACCGGTCCGAGTAGGTTCTGATCCAACCTTGATCTCGCACGGAGGAGCCTAGCCGCTCTCCAGAGCCGCGATCGCGGTGCTGACCCGCTGCCTCTGGGTCGGATCGATCTCGTCGAAGCGGAGGACGACGTTGGCCGCCCGGTAGCAGGTGAGGGTCACCGCCCCCTCG
>JBPCOO010000202.1:0-7805 GCA_051000155.1 Solirubrobacterales bacterium
CGCATGAGGCGGCAGCGATCCGGGCGGCCGCCCAACCGCCCGGCGGTCGGGCGGTTAGGGTCCGCGGTCCCCAGCCCCGCACCCATCCACCGGAGGAGAGCCCGATGCCCAGCCAAGACCCCAGCAACCCCGAGCACGATCTGGTCGTCTTCGGCGCGACCAGCTTTGTCGGCAAGCTGACCGCGAAGTACCTGGCCGAGAACGCGCCGGCCGATGCCAAGATCGCGCTCGCCGGTCGCTCGCAGGAGAAGCTCGAACAGGTTCGTTCCAACCTGCCCGGGGGAGCGAGCGAGTGGCCGCTGATCATCGCCGACTCGACCGACCGCGACTCGCTGGAGCGGATGGTCGCGGCAACCAGAGCTGTGATCACCACCGTCGGTCCCTACCAGGAGTACGGGATGCCGCTGGTCGAGGCCTGCGCGCAGTCGGGAACCAACTACGCCGATCTCACCGGCGAGGTCCTGTTCATCCGCGAGTCGATCGACGCCGCCCACGGGACGGCCGAGGCCAACGGCGCCCGGATCGTCCACACCTGCGGCTTCGACTCGATCCCCTCCGACCTCGGCGTCCATCTGCTGCACCGCTACGCCGCCGAGCACGACCTCGGCGATCTGGGCGAGACGACGATGGTGGTCAAGGCCACGCGCGGCGGGGTCAGCGGTGGCACGGTCGCCTCGCTCCGCGGCCAGATCATCCGCGCACGGGAGGACCGCTCGGCGCTGAAGACGATGACCGATCCGTACTCGCTCACCCCGAATCCCTCGGCCGAGCCCGACCGCGGTGAGTCCGATCCCAAGGGCGTCAGCCACGACTCCGAGCTGGGGGGGTATCTGGCGCCGTTCATCATGGGGACGATCAACAGCCGCGTCGTCCGCCGCTCGAACGCGCTTCGCGATCACGCCTACGGCAAGGAGTTCCGCTACCGCGAGCTGATGGCGATGGGGGAGCTGCCCCTGGGGCCGGTCAAGGCCGCCGGAGTCGTGACCGGGATCGGTGCGGTGGTCGCGGGCTACGCGACGACACCGACGCGCAAGCTGTTGGACCGGCTCCTGCCCGACCCCGGCGAGGGTCCTGACGAAAGCTCGCGGGAGAAGGGCTTCTTCAAGATCGAAACCCACGCCGAGACCTCGAGCGGGCAAAAGCTCGTCTGCAAGATCGGGGCTCAGGGGGATCCCGGCTACAAGGCGACTGCGGTGATGCTGGGTGAGGCCGGCTTGGCATTGGCGCTCGACGGCGACGCGCTCCCCGATCACGCTGGGGTGCTGACCCCGTCCACCGGCATCGGCGACCGCCTACTCGAGCGCCTGCGCGACGCCGGCCACACCTACGAGGTTGAGCGGGCCTGAGCCGAGGTCGGCTCGTCGAGGGCGGCACCGCAGGGCTCAGCAGCCCGGCAGCCGCTCAGCCGATCGGCTTGGCGGTCGCGGCGAACCGCTCGGCCGTCGCGTCGTCGCAGCAGGCAAAGAAGGCGCCGACCTCGTCGACGAGCTGGCTCATCGACTCGGCCCCGAACAGGACCGGCTGATAGGTGGTGATGTCGTAGTCGATCCGGGCCATCTCGGCGAAGTCGAGTGGGCGGATCTCCATCCCGCGAAACTCCTCGACCTCGCCGTAGGAGGAGAGGATCCCGGCGCCGTAGGCCCGTAGCTCGCCGTCCTCGGTGAGGACCCCGAACTCGATCGTGAACCAAAAGACATCGGCGACCATCTGCAGCCCCTCGCCGGTTTCCATCCGGCGAGCGGCCTCGCCGGCGAGCCGGTTGAGCTCGGCGAAGTCGGGGTCGGCGAGCAGGTGCGCGTGGCCGATCACCTCGTGGATCAGGTCGGGCTCGGGGGTATAGAGGGGAGCGTCGGGGTGGCGGACGTACTGGGTCGAGTGGAAGCGGCGATCGGCGAGCGAGCCGTAGAACTCCTCCAGCGGGACGATCCCGGCGGCGGGCACGTAGGAGAACCCGCTCAGCGGTCGCAACCCGGCGCTGACCTCATCTAGCTGCGGGATCCGTTCCCGAGGCAGGGCGAGCGCCTCGACCGCATCGCGGAAGGCGCGACAGGCGTAGTGCTCGTACTTGGGCCCGAGCTCACGGAATACGGTCCGCCAGACCTCGTGCTCGGCCTCGGTGTAGTCGATCCGCGGTGGCGACGTCCCCGGCTCCCAAGCGAGCGCGGCGGCGGCGATACGGTCGCGGCGGTCGCGGTAGCCGGCGTCGTTGACCCCGGGGTGATCCTCGCCGAGGTGGACGCGGACCTCCCCTCCATCCCGGGTAACCGGTGAGTAGAGCTGGGCTTCCTCAAACATCTCCGTCTCCTCTTTAGCCGGTGGTGGTCGCCGCCTGCGCCTCGGGCTCGTACCACGAGAGCGCGTAGTCGGGCTGGTCGTGGGCGCGCGCGGTCGCGGTCAGCCGCAGGGGCCTGAATGTGTCCCACATCACCGCCAGCTCCTCGGTCCGGCGAGCGCCGAGCGAGGCTTCGACAAGGCCGGGCTGGGGGCCGTGCGGGAGCCCGGAGGGGTGCAGGGTGATCATGCCGACGTCGACCCCCTTGCGGGAGCCGAACTGCCCGTCGACGTAGTAGATCGCCTCCTCCGACTGCACGTTTGAGTGGTGGTAGGGCAACGGGATCGCCTCGGGGTCGTAGTCGAGCTCGCGCGGGCAGAACGAGCAGATGACGAAGTTGGGACCCTGGAAGGTCTGGTGGACCGGCGGCGGCATGTGAATGCGGCCGGTGATCGGCTCGAAGTCATCGACGTTGAAGCTGTAGGGGTAGACGTAGCCGTCCCAGCCGACCAGATCGAAGGGGTGGTAGTCGAGGAGGTAGCGCTGATAGCCGTCGCGGACGCGGACGGTGAGCTCGTAGTCGGCGCGCTCGCTGTGGGTATGCAACTCGGCCGGTGGGTGGAAGTCGCGCTGGGAGAACGGGGCGTGCTCGAGTAGCTGACCGTAGCGGTTGCGGTAGCGGTTGGGGGTCTCGATCTCCCCGGGAGTGTGGAAGCAGAGCCAGAGCTGATCGCCAGGCTCGGCGGAGTCCATCTCGATCCGGTAGGTGATCCCGCGCGGGATCACGATGTAGTCGTGGGGCCGGTAGGGGACGTCGCCGAAGATCGTCTCGACGGTGCCGGTCCCCCGGTGGATGAACAGAACCTCGTCGCCCTCGCCGTTGCGGTAGAAGCCGTCGCGCTCGGCGGTCGGCTTGCAGACCGAGACCTCGATATCGCCGTTGAATTGCAGCAGACGCCTGCCCTCGAGCCAGTCGCCCCCCGGCTCGATGCCGTTGGTGTCGGTGAGTCGGTGGACGTGGGTCTGGGGGACCCACTCCTCGCGGAGGATCGGCTGGAACTCGCCGACCTCGGCCACCCGGCAGGGGGAGTGCAAGTGGTAGAGGATCGACTCGTTGCCGCTGAAGCCCTCGAAGCCCAGCACCTCCTCGACCAACAGCTTGCCGTCGCGGCGGAACTGGACGTGGCGCTTGGCCGGGACCTCGCCTAGCTGGTGATAGCGCATCAGAGGTTCCCCCGCCGCTCCTGCTCGCGCTCGATCGCCTCGAACAGGGCCTTGAAGTTGCCGGCGCCGAAGCCGCGGGCGCCGTGGCGCTCGATGATCTCGAAGAAGATCGTCGGCCGGTCGCCGAGCGGTTTGGTGAAGATCTGCAGCAGGTAGCCGTCCTCGTCGTGGTCGACCAGGATTCCCTGCCGGTGGAGGTCAGCGAGCATTCCTGAAACCTCGGGGACCCGCTCGGGCACCTCCTCGTAGTAGGCGTCGGGGATCTCCAGGAACTCGACCCCGCGCCGGCGCAGCTCGGCTACGGTGGCGACGATGTCGCGGCTTCCGAGCGCCAGATGCTGAGCGCCCGGGCCCTCGTAGAAGTCGAGGTACTCGTCGATCTGGCTACGGCGCTTGCCCTCGGCCGGCTCGTTGATCGGGAACTTGATCCGCCCGTGGCCGCCGGCGACGACCTTGCTCATCAGCGCCGAGTACTCGGTCGAGATCGCCTCGTCGGAGAAGTGGACCAGCTCGACCATGCCGAAGACGTCCTCGTAGAAGCTCACCCACTCCCCCATCCGTCCCAGCTCGACGTTGCCGACGATATGGTCGATGGTCAGCAGCATCTCCTCGGCCGAGGGGGTGTGGGTGCCGACCCGCTCGTAGCCGGGAAGGAAGGCGCCGGCGTAGTCGGAGCGGTCGACGAAGGTGTGAACCGTCTCGCCGTAGGTCGCGATCCGCGCCAGCCTGACCACCCCGTGCTCGTCGCTGATCTCCTCCGGCGGGGTGAGACCGTCGGCACCACGGGTGGTGGCCTCGCGGTAGGCGTGCTCGACGTCTGGGACCGAGAGCGCGATCGTCTTGACCCCGTCGCCGTGGCGAGCGTGATGGACGGCGATCTCGGTCTCGGAGCTGAGCGCGCCGGTCAGCACCAGGCGGATCCTTCCCTGCTCGAGCACGTGGGAGACCCGATCGCGGAGACCCGTCTCCAGCCCCGCGTAGCCGACCCGCCGGAAGCCGAACGCGTGCTCGAAGTAGTAGGCCGCCTGAGCTGCGTTGCCGACGTAGAGCTCGACGTGGTCGATCCCCAGCATCGGCATGAAGTCCTCGCTCGGGGAGCTGACCGCGGTGGTGCTCTGAGGGACGGCTTGCGTTGACATTCTCTCTCCTCTGGCCGGGTCCCTTTATGATCGGGTGTCAGAGGATGGTTTTCAACCGCGATTCATTGCGTCTAGGTGGAAGGATGCCCGGTGCTGGACGAAACTGACCAACAGATCGTTGCGCTGCTCCGGGAGAACGCTCGCCGCTCCTTCCAGGACATCGGCTCCCGGGTCTCGCTCAGCGCCCCCGCGGTCAAGCGCCGGGTGGACCGGCTTCAGCGCGACGGGATAATCCGCGGCTACTCGGCGGTGCTCGACCACGTCGCCCTCGGCTGGAGCACCCACGCGATCGTCTCCCTCTACTGCGAGGGGCGGATGCCCGCGAGCGAGATCCTCAGCGCCGCCGGCCGCCACCCCGAGGTCGCCGCCGCGCACACGATCGCCGGCGAGGCCAGTGCGGTCCTCCATCTCTACGCCCGCGACACCGGCCACCTGGAGGAGGCGCTGGAGCGGATCCGCGACGCCCCGGGCGTCACCCGCACCCAGACCCAGGTGGTGCTATCGACCCTGTTCGAGCGTCCAGTCTCCTGACAGTGACGAGCTGAGTCCAGCGCGAGCCGGGCCCGAGGAACGCGATCCCGGGCCGGGCCCCCCGCGGCCGCTCAGACGATTGGCGTGCGCAGGCTCCCGAGTCCTTCGGCCCATAGCTCGACCACGTCCCCCGGCTCGAGCCAGCGCTCTCGACCCTCCACCTTCAACGGGCCGAGCTCCAGCAGGCAGCCGCGATCGAGCGTGCCCGAGCCGAGGACGTCACCGGGTCGTAGCCTGGTCTGGCTGGCTGCATGCTCGCGGATCTCCTCCCAGCTGAAGTGCTGGGCGGAGGCGTCGGTGCGGGTCAGCTCGCGCCCGTTGACCGAGACGCCGGCCTCGATCCGCAGCCGACCGTCGCTCAGCGGCAGCTCATCGACGGTCACCAGCCAGGGGCCCAGCGAGCTGGCGAAGTCCTTGCCCTTGGCCGGTCCGAGGCCGACGGTCATCTCACGGCGCTGGATGTCGCGTGCGCTCCAGTCGTTGAGCAGGGTGAAGCCGGCAATCCGCTCCCCCGCGCCGATCACCGCTGCGATCTCCAGCTCGAAGTCGAGCATCGAGGTCCCGGCCGGCCCTTTGACCTCCTCGCCGGGGCCGTGGATCGACGCCGGATTGGAGAAGTAGAAGGCGGGCGCCTCATACCAGGCCTCGGGAATCTCACCGCCCCGCCGCCGCCACCCGGTCTCCACGTGGCCCTCGAAGGCGTAGAAGTCCCTCAGGCTAGGTGGCTCGGGAACGGGAGCGTGCAGCCGGACCTCGGCGAGCGGACTCCGCCGCCCGGTCTCCTCGCCACCATCGCCCCGGAGCCAGTCGAGCATGTCACCGGCGGCCAACTCGACCACCTCCTCCCCCTCCAACCGACCTACCCGAGCAGGGCCGCCGGCCTCGCTATAGGTGAGCAGTCGCATGTCGGTCGGACCCTATACCTCTCCCGCGAGCCCGAGGCGGCATCATCCAAGCCATCTGGACCCAGCGTGAGATCGAGCTCGAGCCCCGCCCGCGTGGGTTCCACCTGATTGATGCAGAGATCCGGGCCGAGCTGGCGGAGGTCGGCGAGGTCGAGGTCGGCCTGCTCCACCTCCACCTCCAGCACACCTCGGCCTCACTGGCGCTGAACGAGAACGCCAGCCCCGATGTCCGCGCCGATCTCGAAAGCTGGTTCACCGAGGCGGTGCGCGAGGACGCTCCATCTTGGCGCCATACCCTCGAGGGGCCGGACGACATGCCCGCCCACGTCAAGGGAGTGCTGATCGGACCCTCGCTGGTGCTGCCGGTGCGGGACGGGGCTCTGGCGCTCGGCACCTGGCAGGGCATATATCTGTGCGAGCACCGCAACAACGGTGGCGCGCGGCGGATAATGGCGACCTTGCACGGGGAATAGGACCGACCCGCGTAAGCGACGTTCGGTAGCTATCCGGATCGCCCGGGTTGGGTCTGTCCAGACGACCCCGTTTGGGGCCCGCTGTCCGCGGGTAGGCGAAATCCATGCTCAGAAAAATCATGTCTATGTTCAAAAGCTCGGGCGGCAGCCGCGGAACGACGTCGACCGGCAGCCGCGGCGGCTCCAGTGGCGGCGTCGGCGCCAAGATCGGCAACGCGGTCGAGAGCTTCTTCCGCAGCCGCAAGCGCTAGGTCCCCCGAGACCAAGGCTCGCGGCCGCGACGGTGATGCGAGGCCCATCGCCGTGGGCCATCTCCCCGCACTCCGCGTGCGCCGACTAGCCTGAACTCCTTGCAGGGGAGCGGCTCGCCAATCGAGCAGGATCTGCGGACGGTCGAAACCGATCCCACCCTGAGGGTGGTCGAGGAAGGCCTTCCCGCCGCGGCGCCACGGCAGTCCTGGCTCCGTCGCCACTCCCGCGCGGTCAGCATCTCCTTCTTCCTGGCGGTGACGGCGGCGCTGGTCGTCGGGCTCTACGGCAAGCGCCAAGACTTCGTCGATTCGCTCGGCGCCGCCTCGATCTGGGTCCTGCTGGGCGCGGCGGGCATGCAGGTGATCTGGCTGGTTGCCCGGAGCGAGGCCTGGCACGTCTGCGTCGAGGCAGCCGGGGCCGATTGCGGACGGCGCACCCTCTACCGCGCCGCCGGGATCGGCTACCTCGGCAACATCTTCAACAGCAGCTTCGGTCTGGCGGTGCGGATCGCCGAGTTGCGCCGAACCGCGCCCGCCAACGCCCCCCGGGCCGGGGCGCTGGTGGCGGCGGAGATGCCGATCGTGGTGATCGAGATCGCGCTGGCGGCGATCTGCTCATTCACCCTGGTCGGCCCGCTCGGAATTCCGTGGTGGACCCCCCTGATCGCCCTGGCGGTGGGCTTCGGGGCGGTGGCGGGCCTCAGTCGCCTGGCCGATCGCAAGCGCGACGGAATCTGGAACGGGATCGCGGTGATGCGCGGGCTCCGTTACCGCAACCAGATCATCGCCCTGACCGTGTTCGCCGTCTCCGCGCAAGTGTTCCGCAACTGGCTCGTGTTTCAGGGGATCGGCGTCGACATAAGCGTTCTCGATGCGGTCGCCCTGTTGGTCGCCTCCGCGGCGATCGGCCTGCTCCCGGTTGGGCCCAGCCTCGGGGTCACCAGCTCCGTGCTCATCCTCGGCTCCAAGGGCGTGGCGGCGGTGGCGGCTGCCGGAGCGCTACTCACCGC
>JBPCOO010000210.1:0-5438 GCA_051000155.1 Solirubrobacterales bacterium
ACCCTGTTCAGTAGCCATGAGCGCGAGCCTATCCGAGCATCCCACCAACGGGGGCTTCCCCCAGCCACCACGCGGGGAGGCCGAGCGCGTGGTCCATGCCTTCCACCCCGGGTGCGGGCGCCGCAGCACGGTGCGACTGCCGGCGGCGTTGCCAGTGGGAATCGTTCGCCGGGTCCGCTGCGAGCACTGCTCCGAGCGGTTCGAGCGTGATCCCGAGCTGGACGCCGCCCCACCCGAGTTGCACGAGGCCGGTGGCCCCGGGCGCGGCGAACGTCTGCGCGGCGGCTGGGCCTCGCTCTCCGGGAGTCTTGGCGCGCCGGATTGGCTGCACGGGCTCGACTTGTCCCCCGAGAGTCGGGCCTGGAGCTGGCTCGCGCTGCCGCTCGCCGCGGCGGCGGTGGTGGTCGCGGTGATGCTGATCTCGGGATCCGACGGCGAGCCGGGCGGCTCACGTGCGGCGGACGGATCGATCCTCGCCGACCCCGACCAGGCAAGGCTGATCGAACGCCCCGCCTTCTCCCTGGCCCTGCCGGCGGGCTGGAAGCGGGCACCACGGCCCAACGGCGCCGCCTTCGCCGCGGTCTCCGCCGACGGGGAGGCCGATGCCACCCTCTGGATCAGCGAGAACCCCGACCTCAGCTTCAAGCGGTTCGAGCGGCGCTCGCTGAACCAGATCGAGGCGATCGCGGGCTCAGCCGAGGTCAGTAGCCGCGTGGACGGCCCGACCCGGGAGACCTCGATCGTCGAGATCCGAGGCGGCGCCCCGGACCCCTCCAGCCCCGACTACCGGGTCACCCTGCGCGCCGCCGGTGACTACTTCCACTACCTCGCAACCTCGATCGAGCCCGGTGCATCGCCGAAGCTGAGCGGCGACGCCGAGATCCTCCACACCTCGCTGCTCCCTTCGATTCCGGCCGAATGAGCCCGATCGGGTGAGTCCGCCGAGGAGCACAGCTCTCAGCCCTCGATCCCTACCGTCCCGACCAACTACCCGCGGGCGGCTCCCGTCGATAGGGTCGGGGCGATGAAGATCGGATTGCTGGGAACGGGAATGGTCGGCTACAGCCTCGGGCTGAAGCTGGTCGAGCTGGGCCACGAGGTGACGATGGGCTCGCGCAGCGCCGACAACGACTCGGCCAGCGCCTGGGTCGGCGAGGCCGGCGAGGGAGCGGCGCACTCCACCTTCGAGGTCGCGGCGCGCTCCGGCGAGATCGTGATCAACGCAACACGGGGAGTCGAGTCCGTCGACGCGCTCCGCTCCGCCGGGCCCGACAACGTCGAGGGCAAGCTCATAATCGACGTTGCCAACCCGATCGTCCCGGGGGCCTCCCCGCCGGAGCTCGCCTATCTCGGCGAGCCGAGCCTGGCCGAGCGGATCCAGGCGGAGTTCCCCGAGGCACAAGTGGTGAAGGCGCTCAACACGGTCCACGCCAAGGTGATGGTGGACCCCGCCAGGCTTGACGAGCCGACGACGCTGTTCATTTGCGGCAACGACGCCGAGGCGAAGGGGACGGTCCGCGAGTTGCTTGGCAGCTTCGGCTGGGAGGAGGAGGCGATCATCGACCTCGGCGCGGTCGACGCGGCGCGCGCGACCGAGGGCTATCTGGCGCTCTGGTTGCGGACGATGTCGGTGGTCGGCAACCCCTTCTTCAACCTTCGAATCGTTCGCGAGGGCTGAGACGCGGGGCGCCGGCGGGCGCCCGTGAGCGCCCGAGCCGTCACCCGTCGCCGCGACCGCCGGGCCGCTACCTTCCCGGCCGATGAACGACCCGGCGATACGAGCGAGGGGGCTGAAGCGGAGCTTCGGTGACGTGGTCGCGCTCGACGGCGTCAACATCGAGGTCGAGGCGGGGACCGTGCTCGGCCTGCTCGGTCCCAACGGAGCCGGCAAGACCACCGCCGTCCGCATCCTCACCACCCTGCTACCCGCCGACGGCGGGGAGGCGACGGTCGCCGGCTGCGACGTCAACACCGAGGCGGCAAAGCTTCGCTCGCGGATCGGCCTCGCCGGCCAGTACGCGGCGATCGACGAGAACCTCACCGGGCGCGAGAACCTCGAGATGGTGGGGCGGCTCTACCACATGGGCAAGGACTCCGCCCGCGACCGGGCGACCGAGTTGCTGGAGATCTTCGATCTCGCCGACGCCGGCGATCGGCCCGCCAACACCTATTCGGGAGGCATGGAGCGTCGTCTGGACCTGGCCGCCGCGCTGGTCGCCTCCCCGCCGGTGATCTTCCTGGACGAGCCGACCACCGGGCTCGATCCCCGTAGCCGCATCAGTCTCTGGGAGGCGATCGAGAGCCGGGTGGCCGAGGGCACCACCGTCCTACTGACCACCCAGTACCTCGACGAGGCCGACCGCCTCGCCGACAAGATCGCGGTGATCGACCACGGCGCGGTGATCGCCGAGGGCACCTCCGATGAGCTCAAGCAGCGGGTCGGCGGGGACCGGCTGGAGGTCACCGTCCCCGCCGGGGAGGGCACCGACCGCGCGGCTGAAGCGCTCGGCAGGCTCGCCGCTGCCGAACCGTCGGTCGACGGCCGGACGGTGAGCGCGCCGGTCGCCGACAGCAAGGGCGCGATCCCGAAGGCGGTGCGCCTGCTCGACGACGAGGGGATCGCGATCGAGGACATCTCGGTCCGGCGCCCGACCCTCGACGACGTCTTCATATCGGTCACCGGACGGGCAGCTGAATCCGATGGAGAAGCCGCGGCCGAGGACGAAGAGGAGTAACTGGTGCCGGACGCCGTATCCGACACCTTGATGCTCGCCAAGCGCAACCTGCTGCGCTTCCGCCGCTCCCCCGAGCTGGTCGCCGGCTTCATCTTCCAGCCGATCATGTTCATCCTGTTGTTCGTCTACGTGCTCGGCGGGGCGATCCAGACGCCCGGCTTCGACTACGTCGACTTCCTCATGCCGGGGATCATCGTCCAGACGATCGCCTTCGGCGGCTTCGTCACCGCGATCGCCCTGGCCGAGGATCTGAACAAGGGCCTGATCGACCGCTTCCGCTCCCTGCCGATCGCGCGCTCGGCGGTGCTCGCCGGACGCACCCTCGCCGACGTGGTCACCAACGTCATCACCCTGGTGGTGATGATCACCGTCGGCGTCCTGGTCGGGTTCAACTTCCAGGACTCCGGTGCGCTGGAGATCATCGCCGGGTTCGGTCTCCTGATCCTGATCGGCTACACCTTCAGTTGGGTCTACGCGCTGATGGGCTTGGTGGCCTCCAACGCCGAGGCAGCCCAGCAGCTCGGCTTCATCCTCATCTTCCCGCTCACCTTCGCCTCCTCGGCCTTCGTCCCGATCGAGTCGATGCCGAGCTGGCTGGAGAGCTTCGCCACGGTCAATCCATTCACGGTCTTCGTCGACGGCATGCGCGCGCTCTGGCTCGGGACGCCAGCGGGCAACGCCATCTGGGGCTCGCTCGCCTGGTGTGTCGGGCTGATCGCCATCTTCGCCCCGTTCGCCACCTGGCGCTACAAGCGAACGGTGAGTAGCTGAGGGCTTGGACCCCGCTTCCCCCCGGGCCGCCGGGATCGGATGCTGGGGCTGCCGACCGGCCGCATAACCATCCCTCGCGCGGGTGACGCGGGTGAGGGAGGTCGGTGAATCGGTCCGCCGCAGTGCCGGCCTCCCTCACCGGCGAGGGGACCCGCGCGCCGGAGACCCACGCCCGGAACGCCTGCGACAACCCCTGACCTACCCCGGTGCCGAAGCCCCCGGCATCGCCCGCTCGTCACGGATCACGTGGGTGACGGCGTTGATCAGCGCCAGATGGGTGAAGGCCTGAGGGAAATTGCCCATGTGGCGGCCAGAGGGGGGATCAAGCTCCTCCGCGAACAGGCCGAGCGGGCTGGCGTGCTTCAACAAGCGCTCGCAGAGCTCCCGCCCCCGCCGACGCTCCCCGATCTCCAGCAGGGCTGAGACCATCCAGAACGAGCAGATGAGGAAGGTGCCCTCCTCGCCGGTGAGCCCGTCGTCGGTTTCCTCGGTGCGGTAACGGAGCACCAAGCCGTCCTCGGTCAGCTCGTCGGCGATCGCCAGCACCGTCGCCCGGGTGCGCTCATCCCCCTCGGGGAGAAAGCGGACCAGGGGGATCAGCAGGTTGGAAGCATCGAGCGCGCCGGTCCCGTAGCGCTGGGTGAAGATCCCGCGCTCATCGATTCCGTTGGCGAGGACATCGGCGTGGACCTCGTTGGCGACCAAGCGCCACTCGTCGGCGAGGCCGTCGTAGCCGCGGCGGGCGGCGAGGCGGGCGGCGCGGTCGAGTGCGACCCAGCACATCACCTTCGAGGAGACGTAGTGGCGCGGCTCCCCCCGGCACTCCCAGATTCCATGGTCGGGCTGCCGCCAGAACTTGGCCGCGCAGCGGGCCTGATCCTCGATCACCGGCCACAGCCGCGGCGAGTTGTGGCCGTACTCCTTCTGGTGGAGGTAGATCGAGTCCAACACCGCGCCGTAGACGTCGTTCTGGCGTTGGCCGAAGGCGCCGTTGCCGATCCGCACCGGGGTCGCGCCCTCATAGCCCGTGAGGTTTTGCAGCTTCTCTTCCGGCAGCTCCTTCTCGCCGCCGATCCCATACATGATCTGCAGCGAGCCATCGGTGTTGCGCTCGACGTCGCCGACGAACTGGATGAAGTCGTCGGCCTCCCACTCGAGCCCGAGCGAGTGCAATGCCTGGAGGGTGAAGGTTGCATCCCGCATCCAGGTGTAGCGGTAATCCCAGTTGCGCTCACCGCCCGGCGTCTCGGGCAGCGAGGTCGTCAGCGCCGCCACCATCGCGCCCGTCGGCAGGTAGGTGAGTCCCTTCAGCACCAGGGCGGAGCGCTGTAGTGCCTCGCGCCAGCGGTGGTCGGGGAACTTGCCCGAGGCCAGCCAGGTGCGCCAGAACTCCGAGGTGGTTTCGAGCGCGCCACGGGCCTCCTCGAAGGTCTCCGGCCCATCCAGCCGCGAGGACCACGAGAGCGCGAAGTAGCTCTTCTCTCCCGCCTTCATCCGGTGGCGGGCGCGGGCGCAGCCGCCCTCGATCCCCATGTTGACGTCCGAGTGGAGGCGGATGACCTTGTCGCCGTCGGTGGCGTCGGCGATCGAGTGGGAGGACTCGGGCCAGCTCCAGGTGGCCGGGCGCCGACCGTAGTCGAACACCGGCTCGCAGATCATCTCCAGCTGGACCGATCCGTGGATGCACTCGGCGGTGCGGACGAAGACGTGGTGGGAGTCAAAGTCCGAGGGCGGACGGGTATGGGCGGTCGCCTTGGTCGGGTCCCGCTCGCGCCAGGGGCCGACCACCAGGGCGTCGCGGACCAAGAGCCATCCGGTGGGAGTCATCCAGGTGGTCTCGATGATGTTGGTCCCCGGCTCGTACCGCCGGCCGACCGGCTCTCCCATGTTGGAGGGCCCGAAGCGCCAGCCACCGGCCGAGCGGTCCAGCAG
>JBPCOO010000155.1:0-5846 GCA_051000155.1 Solirubrobacterales bacterium
ACGTTGCCGGTGAGGACCATCAGATCCGCCCAGGAGAGCTTGCGGCCGTACTTGGACTTGACCGGCCAGAGCAGGCGGCGGGCCTTGTCGAGGTTGGCGTTGTCGGGCCAGCTGTTGAGCGGCGCGAACCGCTGCTGGCCGGTGCCCGCGCCGCCCCGGCCGTCGCTGATCCGGTAGGTGCCGGCGCTGTGCCACGCCATCCGGATCATCAACGGGCCATAGTGGCCGTAGTCGGCGGGCCACCAGTCCTGCGAGGTCTTCAGCACCTCCTCGATGTCGCTTTTGACCTCGTCGAGGTCGAGGCTCTCGAACTCCTCGGCGTAGTCGAAGTCCTCGCTCATCGGGTTGCCCTCGCGGGGACTGGGAGAGAGGATCCTGAGGTTGAGTCGGTTGGGCCACCAGCCCCGGTTTCCGCCACCCTCGGTCGGGTGCGGGGCGCGGTCGTGGGCCACGGGGCAGCCACGCTCCGAGTCGCTCATCTCGCCGACTACGGCATCAGGACTTTCACTCATTGCGATCCCTTCGGGTCTGTGGTTTCAAGAGGTGCTTTCGCTGCGATCTACGTTAGCCAGCGACGCGCGCGGGGCGCGTCCAGGCGGTGCGGCCGCAGCAGGTAGGGTGAGCCGGGAGGGATCAGCGAGATCTGCCGATGAACGTCCACGAGAGCTTCGACTTCGCCTTCGAACCGTCCTACCGGCGGGCCGGGCGCCCGTTCGGGATCACGCCCGCGAATGCACGCGTGGAGGTGGGTGACGGCTACCTGGTGGCACGGTTCGGTCGGTGGCGGGTCTCGACCCCGCTGACGAACATCACCGATGCCGAGGTGACGGGACCGTACGCCTTCTTGAAGACCGCGGGCCCGGCTCGCCTGGGGATCACCGACCGGGGCCTGACGTTCGCGACCAATGGAAAGCGCGGCGTGCTGATCTCATTCCACACCCCCGTCCGCGGAATGGAGCCGCTCGGGGTTATTCGCCACCCCGAGCTGACCGTCACGGTCGCGGAGGTTGAACGCCTGGCCGAGTTGCTTGGGCAATAGCCCCGGCCGCCAGGGGCGGGCCGATGCATGCGGAAGCGAGCGCATGGGTAGGCGTCTGGTGACACATTAGCTTTCGCCCCCGAGCCCTGGGTGATCGCTCCGGGTGGGCGGCGAGGAAAGAGGTGAAGGTTGAGCAGGCGCGGTGAGATGAGTCCGTTGGGGCGGTGGGGCGTGGACTGCCGGCGGGAGTGATCGCCACCGCGGCGATGACCGCCGCGCAGGAGCTGATGGCAAAGATGCAGAGCTCCGGTGGTGGCGGTGGCGAGGGAGAGCCGTCGTGGGAAGACGCCGGGGCCCCCGCGAAGGTCGGCCGCCGGATCATCGAGGGCGTCTTCCACAAGGATGCCCCGCCAGAGATCGAGGCGGTCTCCAGCTGAGGTGCCCGTAGCGCGCGAGCAGCCGACGGACGGAGCCTAATCCGGCGCCCGTAGATACCCCGCCAGCCGAGCAACGCCACCGCTCCCGGTCGATCAGCTCGTCCAGAAGCGAACCGGCGACCTGCCGGTGCGTGCCTCTACTCCAGGGTGGGAGCTAACTACCCAGTTCTCGCCCAGCCTGATCAGGATCTCCGTCTCCGGCTGCGAGGAGTCGGCGGCCTCCGGGATCACGGCGGAGACCACCAGCCAGTCGGAGCGGGACCATAGAAACGGGCCCGGATCGGAGAGCCCCGCTCGTCGAGGCCCGCTATCGACCAGGCGTCGGGATCGAGGTCGAGCGCGTCATCGACCATGCCGAGGGTGGCCGGGCTCGGACTGTCGAGGTTGAGCCAGAATGGCTCGTCGTTCCGCCGTAGCTCCTCGACGAGCTCGGCATCGAACTGGTGAGCACTCGCATCGCTCGCCTACTGCCCAACCGGCTCGGGAGCTTCATCCGCCTGTCCAGCACCCGCTCCTTCGATATCGATGTGAGGAAGCCTCCGCTCCGCCCAGGCTGGCAGCCACCGGATCCCGCGACCGACGAGCACCAGGAAGGCCGGGGCGAGGAGCAGCACCGAGATCGCCGCCAACGCGACTCCGACCGACAGTCCGACCCCGAACTGCTTCACGGTCGGATCGCCGTTGAGGATGAAGCTCGCGAACACCGCGACCATGATCAAGGCGGCGGCGGTGATCACACGAGCGCCGGTGGCGAGTCCCGCGGCGATCGCCTCCCGCTCGCTGGCCGCCCCCGCGCGATGCTGCTCGATCTGGCTCAGCAGGAAGACCTGGTAGTCCATCGACAGGCCGAAGAGGACGGCGAACATGATCAGGGGCACGAAGCTTGCGATCGGATCGGTGCCGGAGGCGGTGTCGAGGCCGACAAGGCCGAGCCCCCAGCCGTACTGGAAGCAGGCGACGACGACGCCGAAGGCCGCACAGACGGCAAGGGCGTTGATCAGCGCTGCCTGGGCGGGGATCAGGATCGAGCGGAAGGCCATCATCAGGACGAGGAAGCCGAGCAGGATCACCGCCAAGATCACCAGCGGCAGCCTCGCGCTGATCCCGTCGGCCAGGTCGACGTAGCCCGCGGTCTGCCCGCCGACATGCGCGACGACGTCCTCACCTGCCGTGCGCTGGGGGATCACGAAGAGCCTGATGGTGCGAACCAGATCAGCGGTCTGCGGATCCGCCGGGTCGGTCGTGGCGATGACGGTGAACAGTGCCGCCTTGCCGTTCTTGTTGATCTGGGGGGGCGAGACGACCTGGACTCCCGTGGCCTTCTTGAGTCCGTTCTGGAGCTTGACGAGGCGTCGGTCGGTGCCGCGCTCGTCACCTCCGGCGGCGGTCAGCTCCTTGGTCAGCTCGTCCTTCAGCTCCTGCGCCTCCTGCGCCTGCACCTGAGCCACCATCTGCACGGCCTCGAGCTCTGCCTGCTGAGCCTTGAGGTTCGCCGCCGCGACCTTCGCATCGGTTGCCGCCTCCTCGAGCTGCTCCTTCTGCTCGGCGAGCCCGATCGCCTGCTCCACCAGGCCCGCGGCCTCCTCGGCAAGCCCAGCCGCCGCGCCGCCAAGCGCTACCGCCTGGGCTCGCAACTCTTCGGCACGGCGCGCCAGAGCCTGGGCCTCACGCCTGTTCGCGGCTCGCCGCGCGCTCACCTCGGCAATCTCATCGTCGATCTTGGCCTCACGCGATTCGAGACGGTTGAGCCGGGACTTGAGCTTGGCCCGGCGCGCGGGCGGGGGATTTCGCCGCAGCTTCGCCTCGACCCGCCGTTGGCGGGCCTGGAGCTTGGCCCGGCGGGCGCGGAGACGTGACCCCTCTGCCGCCAGGCGGGCGCCCTCAGCGGCCACCCCTCGCAGCTGCGCCGCCAGCGCGTCGAGCTCCGCCCGCAGGCTCCGCTGCTGTCTGAGGCGCTCGCGGCTCGCACCCAACTGCGTACTCTCCGCCTCCAGCTCCGCCTGCTGCGCCTCGAGCGTGGCCGCCTCGCTCTTGAGCCTGGCCTGCTCGGATTTCAGCCCGCTCGCCTGCCCGGAGAGATAGGCCGCCTCCGCCTGTCCCTGGGACTGCTCCTGCTCGAGCTCGGCCTGCAGCTCCTCGGCCTGGCTCTTCTGGGAGAGGAACATCTGGCTCGGCTTTGCCGGGCTGCCAAGCTTCACCGCCACCTGGAGGGGACCGTTGAATCCGGGGCCGAAACCCGAGGCGATCAGGTCGTAGGCCTGACGCTCGGTCGTCGACCTCGGCGTCGCTCCGATGTCCTCCTGGCCGAGATTCAGAGACATGAAGGGAATGAGCGGGGGCAGCAGGATCACGAGGGAGAGCAGCACGGCGCGCCCGGGATGGGTGGTGACGAACGTCGCCCACCGGCCCCACATGCCCCCCATCTCGGGATCGCCCTGATCCTCGGGATCGTCCGGATCATCGGAGTCGGACTCGCCGCCACCGCCACCTCTGAATCGGGGCAAACGCAGGCGATCGAAGCGCGGTCCGAGCGCGGCCAGAAACTCGGGACCCGCGGGCTCCGGCGTACCGGCCCTCGGGCGTCTGAGCTTGGGCAGGCTGAGCCGATCGATGCGCGGTCCGAGCGCGGCCAGGATCGCGGGCAGCAGAGTGAGAGCGGCGACGACTGCGGTCACGACCGCGATCGCCGACGCGTAGCCGAGCGAGGTCACGAGCGGAATCCCGGCCACGAGCAGGGTGATCAGCGCGAGCACGACGGTCGTGCCGGCGAACACGATCGCGCTTCCCGAGGTTGAGACCGCGGTCGCGATCGCCTCCGCCGTGGGCTTTCCCTCCGCGAGCTCTGAGCGATAGCGCGTCACCAGGAACAGCGCGTAGTCGATCCCCACCCCGAGGCCGATCATCGTTCCGAGGGTGGGGGCGATGTCCGGCACGGGGGCCAGGTGGCCAAGCAATCCGATCAGCGAGAGGCCGATCAGAAGGCCGAAGACCGCCGAGACGAGCGGCAGCCCCATGGCAACCAGCGTCCCGAAGGTGAAGGTCAGGATCACCGCCGCCGCCGCTAGTCCCACCACCTCACTCGACTCCGTCTCCGGCTGTGAGAGGTCGCTGCCGACCTGGCCGCCGGCGGCGACCTTCATCCCGGCGGCGCGGGCCGGCTCGGCGGCGTCGAGCACCCTTTGCGCCCTCTCCTCGGTGATACCTGCGTTGGGGATGGACAGGAGCACCGGGATGAACGCCGTCCGCTTGTCGTCGCTGACTTGCGCCGCACCCCTCTGGCCGAACGGGCTCGGCGCACTGTCGACGTAGGGGAGCTTGAGAATCCCTGACCTAGACTCCTTGATCGCCTGCTCGTAGCGATCATTGGTCACCTTCCCGTCCTTGGCGCGGAAGACGATCGGGTTGGCGCCGTTCTGCTGGGGAGGAAACCGCTCAGCCAGGAGGTTCGACGCCGCCTGGCTGTCGGTGCCCGGAAGATCCAGGTTGTTGGAAGTCTCGGCCCCGACCGTGCGAACGGCGAAGCCGACCGCGACCAATGCCAACAGCCACACACCCAGAACGGCCCAGCGGTACCGAACCGTGAACAGGCCGAGTCGGTACAGAATGTGGGCCACTGGTACCTCTCGCGTACTGCGAAACCCCTCTGGGCACCGCGGGGGCAGAAATCTAGAGTCGGGAGTCTACGCTGGTCTTCAACGCCGAACCGCCGCGGCCCGGACGAGCGGCATCAAAGGCGGTTTCCGCCCTGCACCCGCCCGCAAGCTACGCACCGAGCGGGAGATGTTTGTGCGCTTCACACCGTCGTCATCTTGGTCTCTCCCCACTCGACGCGCTGGCCGCCGGCTTCCTCGACCACGTTGCCGAGCCGGTGACGAGTTCGACGCCGCGGTCGCAGACGCCGTCGCGGCGGCCAGGGCCACCAACGAGCAGGCTCACCTCGGGACCAAGCTTCGCGCCCGAGCTGCAGCGCTCGAGGCGATCCGGGCCGGGCTCGCGCCCGGCGACGACGGCAGCTGGTAGGCCCGCCCGATAGCTCCGCCCGACGCCCGCCTGAGCATCGCGGTCAGGCTCGGGTCATACCGCCGACGAGCATGCCCGAGCCGAGATGGGCGCCGAGCACGGGGCCGACCTCGGTGCAGAACAGGGGCTCGTTGCCGAAGAGCTCGGTCCCTCTCTCGACCAGCCGCTCTGCGTCGTCGGGGGACTGCGCGTGCTGGATGACCCAGTCGGTGGAGCCCCGATCGCGAAGCTCGACGAGGTATCCCTCCATCCGCTCGAGAGCCTTGGACCTGGTCCGCACCCGCCCCACCGGGCTGATCTCGGTTCCGAAGGTGAGGATCGGCTTGATCTTCAGAGCCGAGCCGAGCAGGGCCTGGGCGCCGCCGATCCGGCCGCCGCGGCGAAGGTACTCGAGCGTGTCGAGGCAGAAC
>JBPCOO010000234.1:0-5164 GCA_051000155.1 Solirubrobacterales bacterium
CGTGCGGGTGCCGACTCGGCGATGGAGCGGGCCAATCGCGCCGCCTCCGAACCGTCGAAATCGGGCGTGGCCACTGGCGCCTCGATCGGCTCCGGGAGCGGCTGGAGGCTGAACATCAGCACTACGACGCAGGCCAGCACGGGTCCGAACGCCAGGCGATAGAGGCGAAGATCGATCATCGACACCTCCAGAAACTAACCTGTCGCCATCACTGAAGCCCCGGCCCGAATTCTGCTCGTCGACGACGAGGAAGCGATCCAGACGATGCTCGCCTATCCCCTGCGCAAGGAGGGCTACGACGTGATCGCGGTGTCGGATGGACGCGAAGCCTTGACCAGGTTCAAGGGCGAGCACTTCGACCTGATCGTGTTGGACGTGATGATGCCCAACCTCGACGGGCTCGAGGTCTGCCGTAGGATCCGTTCGCGCAGCCAGGTGCCGATCATCATGCTCACGGCTCGCGACGACGAGGTCGACAAGGTGCTGGGCCTGGAGATCGGCGCCGACGACTACATCACCAAGCCGTTCAGCGTGCGGGAGTTCCGCAGCCGGGTCAAGGCGGCCTTGCGGCGGACCAAGATGTCCTCGGCGCCTTCGACCGAGGAGACGATCGAGATCCACCAGTTGGAGATCGACTTCGCGCGTCGGCGGATCAGCGTCCGCGGCGAGGCGGTCGAGTTGACCTACGTCGAGTTCGAGATCCTCGCCGCGCTCGCCCGCAGTCCCGGCCGGGTATTCGAGCGAGAGGGGCTGCTGACCCGGATCTGGGGTGACAGCGCCTACCGGGATCCGCGCACGATCGACGTCCACATCCGTCACCTGCGGGAGAAGATCGAGTCCGACCCCCGACGACCGGAGTACCTGTTCACCGTCAGGGGGGTCGGCTACCGCTTCCGTGAGGAGGACGATTCCTGATGGCCGCCGCCCGCCCTCGGCGACGTGGGGTGCGGCTCCCGTTGCGCAGCAGCGTCCGCAACCGACTGGTCCTCCTGTTCTTCACGATCACCGCGGCGGCGATGGTGTTCGTCTACCTCTACGTCGTCCCGCAGCTCTCCACCAACCTGATCGCCGAGCGACTCGGGCGATTGGAGGCGCTCGGACCCGAGCAGGCAGAGCGGCTCTCCGGCCTGCTCGACCGCGAGGCCGACAGAACCGCGATCGTCCCCAGGCTGAGCCAGATCGCCTCCGCAGTTGACGCGCGCGCCACCCTGCTCGGGGTGCGCGGCGGCGTTCCTAGCTTCGTCATCGCCGACTCCGATTTCGAGGCCGACTCGGTCGAGCTCTCCTACCCGGCGGCGGCTGGCGCGGTCTTGAGCGGCCGGGTCCGCTCCGCGGTCGAGACCCGCCCCGGCGGCGAGCGCGTCGGCGAGACCGCGATCCCGGTGACCTTCGGACCGGAGGTGAGCCCGGCGTGGGCGCTGGTGCTTTCGGTCCCCCTCGACGAGGTCGACGACAACGTCGCCCTGATTCGCAGGCAGATGGTGATCGCCGGCTCGATCGCGCTGGCCGCGGCGCTGATCGCCGCCTGGTTTGCGGCGAGTGCCCACGCGCGTCGCTTGCGCCGGCTCGAGCACGCGGCCGAGCGGGTCGCCGAGGGCGACTTCGGCGTCCCGATCCCGATCGACTCCAACGACGAGGTTGGCCAACTTGCGGCCAGCTTCGATGAGATGCAGGGCCGGTTGGCGCGACTGGATTCGGCCCGCCGCGAGTTCATCGCCAACGCCTCCCACGAGCTGCGGACGCCGATCGCTTCGCTCGGCGGCTTCATCGAGCTGCTGGACGAGGAGGAGGAGCCCGACAGGGACTCGCGGCGCGAGTTCAACCGCCTGATGAAGACACAGATCGAGCGTCTCGGAATGCTGACCGCGGGCCTGCTGGACCTCTCCAAGCTCGACGCCGACGCGATGCCGCTGACGTCCAAGGTGCTGAGCCTGCCGGTGGTGATCGAGGAGGCATCGAGCGAGTTCGGGCCGCAGCTCACCGAGGCGTCGGTCGAATTGCGAACCGAGGGATCGGGGAGCCCAGAACCGCATGTTCAAGCGGATCGGGGTAGGACGCTACAGATTCTGCGTATCCTCATCGACAACGCCATCAAGCACACGCCGGAGGGAACGGAAATCAAAATAGAAGCCTCGACAAGCGATAGGTACGGGATCGTCTCGGTAACCGACAACGGACCGGGCATCCCACCGGAGGGTCGCGAGCGCGTGTTCGAGCGCTTCTACACCGCCGATGCGGTCAGCGGCTCGGGCCTCGGTTTGTCGATCGCGCGGGAGTTGGCTCTGCGGATGGACGGCGAGCTGAACCTGGCGACCTCGCGTCGCGGGCGAACCACCTTCGAGCTCGCCCTGCCGCTCGCCGGAGACGTTCGATGAGGCGACCCGATCACCGCGGGCTGCTAGCCCTGCTGGCAGCCCTCGCGCTGGCCCTCGCTCTCTCCGCCTGCGGCGGCAGCGAGGACGGAGGTGGCCAGACCACCGCCGCCGACGCCGCTCCCAACGAGGAGCTTCCCGAGGTCTTCGTCCAGACCCAGGACGGCTTCAATCCGCAAGAGGTCTACGAGCGCGACGCTCCCAGCGTGGTCACGGTCCGCTCGATCTTCGGCAGCGGCAACAGCGAGGACCCGCTCGGTCCGGGCGCGATGGGCGGCCAGGGTTCGGGCTTCGTCCTCTCCGAGGATGGTGAGATAGTCACCAACGCCCACGTGGTCACCGACGCCCAGGCCGCGGGCGGCGGCGCGGACATCTCCCCCGCCGACGAGGTCTACGTCGACTTCTCCGACCGCAACCAGGTCGAGGCGGAGATCGTCGGTTTCGACCCCAACGCCGACATCGCCTTGCTCAAGATCGACCCCAAGGGCCTCGACCTGGAGCCGCTCGAGCTGGCCGACTCCTCCAAGGTGGAGGTGGGCAGCCCGGTCGCCGCGATCGGCAGCCCGTTCGGTCAGGAGCGCTCGATCTCGATCGGGATCGTCTCCGCCACCGGCCGGGCGATCGACTCGCTCACCGATTTCGCCATCGACGGCGGCATCCAGACCGACGCCTCGATCAACCCCGGCAACTCCGGCGGTCCGCTGCTCGACCCCGAGGGCCGGGTGATCGGCGTCAACCAGCAGATCAACACCACCGACGGCGGCAACGAGGGGGTCGGATTCGCGGTCCCCTCCAACCTGGTCAAGCGCTCGATCGAGGATCTGCGCGATGACGGCGAGGCCTCCTACGCCTACATCGGCGTCAGCACCATCCCGCTCTACCCACAGCTCGCCAGCGAGCTGGACATTGACTTCCCCACCGGATCGCTGATCCAGCGGGTCGTCCCCGACAGCCCCGCGGGCAAGGCCGGCCTGAAGGGACCCGGGGATCAGACGATCGACTTTCAGGGGCTCGAGGTGGGGGTCGGCGGCGATGTGATCGTCGCCATCGACGGCACCGAGCTGGTTGGCGAATCCGACCTCTCGAGACTGATCGCCGAGAAGCGGCCCGGCGATGAGATCGAGGTGGAGATCATCCGCGACGGCGACCGCAAGACGATCG
Source organism: Solirubrobacterales bacterium (assembly GCA_051000155.1). Classification (GTDB taxonomy): domain Bacteria; phylum Actinomycetota; class Thermoleophilia; order Solirubrobacterales; family 70-9; genus CAXMST01. The sequence goes on from JBPCOO010000234.1 coordinate 3,534, forward strand.
ACGTCACCCTGGAGGAGCGTCCGAGCAGCTTCGAGGACGACGACGAGGAGGGTTGAGCGAGCTCAGCCACCCCCTGCTCGAGCTGGTCGTCGAGCTGTCGGTCTCGCTTCGGGAGGAGGTCCTGCCGGAGCTGGGTAGCCGCGGCAGCCGCGAGCACTCCGGCGACGGTGCCGGCGGCGACGTCACCTTCGCCATCGACGAGCGGGCCGAATCGAAGATGGAGTCGTTCCTGGCCGAGCGGGCCCCCAACGTCGCCTTCTACTCAGAGGACCGCGGCATGGTCACCCCCGGAGGCCAGCCGGAGTGGGTGCTGGTGGTCGACCCGATCGACGGCACCCGGCCGGCGCTCGCCGGGCTCGAGTCCGCCTGCACCTCCGTCGCGGCGGCGAGGCTCGGGGAGGGCGAGCCGACGATGGCCGACGTCGAGGTGGGCTGCGTGGTCGAGATCAAATCCGGCGAGCGGTTCACCGCGGTCCGGGGAGGAGGCGTCGACCCCGCCGGGGAGCTCTCCGACAACACCCGGATCGAGCGGATGCTCTGGACCTACGGCTTCCGCGGTCGTCCGGTGGTCGCCACCGCGACCGTGCTCGAGGGCCTGCTCGATGCCTCCTCGGTCAGCGGCGGCACCTTCGACCTCGGCTCGGCCACCTTCGACATGACCAGGGTGCTCACCGGCCAGATGGACGCCTACGTCGAGCCCGGCCCCCGCGTGGTCGAGGAGGTCGAGGGCATGCGGGAGGAGTTCGAGCGCGTGGGAGGCGGGGCGGTGCTCAATAACTCCCCCTATGACCTCGCCGCCGCGGCGCTGATCTGCGAGGAGGCGGGCGTGATCGTCACCGACGCGAGCGGAGGCTCGCTGGCGGACCGCGAGCTGCTCGGCTCCGGCCACGAGTTCCAGATGTCCTGCGTCTGTTCAGCCAACTTCGAGCTGCACGAGCGGATCCTCTCCCACCTCGACCGCGGGATCGAGAGCTTGCGAGCGGCGCGAGTCGGGTAGAAAGGTGGGGTGCCCTCCAACGACGCCCTGATCATCGTCTCCAATCGCGGTCCGGCTGAGTTCGACCGGGACGAGCAGGGGGAGCGCATAGTCAAGAAGGGCGGAGGCGGGCTGGTGACGGCGCTCAGCGGCCTCGCCTCGGCCCGCCGGGTCCACTGGATCGCATCGGCGATGAGCGAGACCGACGTCGAGGTGGCCGAGGAGGCGGAGGGGCCGATCGAGGTGGAGCTCGGCGGGGTCCACTACGAGGTCGAGATGGTCGCCTCCGACCCCGACGCCTACGACATGTTCTACAGCGTCATCGCCAACCCCCAGCTCTGGTTCATCCAGCACTATCTCTGGGATCTCTCCAACGCGCCCGACATCGGCCGCGAGGAGAAGGAGGCGTGGGAGCGCGGCTACCAGGTGGTCAACGAGGACATCGCCAAGACGGTGGTCGCGCGGATCGATGGTCAGAGCGAGCCGCTGGTGATGCTCCACGACTACCACCTCTACACCGCGCCGGGCCTGATCCGGGCCGAGCGCCCCGACGCCTTCCTCCATCACTTCGTCCACATCCCCTGGCCACACTCGGACGCCTGGCGGGTGATCCCGCGGCGTTGGCGCGAGCAGATCTACCGCGGGCTGCTCGCCA
>JBPCOO010000329.1:0-7247 GCA_051000155.1 Solirubrobacterales bacterium
GAGAAAGGGGAGCACCGCCGGGTTCCACCCGCCGACCTGCTGATCGCTGCTACCGCCGAGCACCATCAGGTGCCGCTGGTCCACCACGACGCGGACTATCCGCTGATCGCCGAGGTCAGCGAGCTGCGTCAAGAGTGGTTCGTCCCGCCGGGCGCGCTCGCCGCCTGAGCGGAGCTGGCGCGAGGGAGAACGAGGCAAAACGAGTCGGCAGCGCTCAACCCGGGGGCCCCGCTCGCTGCCCTCCTACCAGTGCACCCCGCGCATCAGGTAGGCGAACACGAGTTGCTCGCGGGAGGCCTGCTCTTCAGTGCTGCCGCCCCGACTTCCGTTCGACCCGCCGCCTCCCGACTTCGCCTTCTTCTTGCCCTTCTTCGCCGCGGTCGAGTCGGGGAACATGTGGTAGGCGCTGTTCAAGATGTAGTCGATCGATTTCGGGTTGATCGCGTAGAGGACCTGCCCGAGGGTCCCGACCGGAGTCGCGATCCGCTTCGGCTTGAACACGATCGCGTCGCAGAGCATGTCGGCAGCCTCGTCGGGGGTGATCGTCGGGAACTTGTCATACATCTTGGTCGGGGCGATCATCGGCGTGCGCACCAGCGGCATGTGAATCGTGGTGATGTTGACGTTGTCGTCGATGATCTCCGAGGCGATGCAGCGCGAGAACGCATCCAACGCCGACTTCGAGGCGACGTAGGCCGAAAAGCGCGGCATGTTGGTTTGCACGCCGATCGAGCTGACGTTGATGATCTGGCCCGAGCGTCGCTCCCGCATCGCCGGCAGCAGGCGCAGGATCGAGCGCACTGACCCGAAGTAGTTGAGCTGCATCGTCCGCTCGAAGTCGTGGAAGCGGTCGTAGGAGAGCGCGATCGAGCGCCGGATCGAGCGCCCGGCGTTGTTGATCAGCACGTCGACGTGGCCGTGCTCTTCCAGCACCTCCGCCGCCATCCGGTCGATGTCCTCCATCTCGGAGAGGTCGCAGCGGTGGATCGAAGCCTTGCCACCGCCGCTCTCGATCGTCTCCTTGGTCTCCTCCAGCTTCTCCGGCGTCCGCGCCACCAGCAGCACGTGACCGCCCGCCTCGGCGATCTTCAGCGCCGCCGCCTTGCCGATGCCCGAGGTTGCGCCGGTGACCATCACCGTCCGGTCACGCACCGACTCCTCGAGCGAGTCGTTGCCGATCAGCTTGCGCCCGAATCGGACCACCTCGTCGGGGATCTGTTGCTCCAGCACCTGGGTGAGGCCGCCGATCAACCCGGCGCGCCCGCGGACGGCGCCGAGCAGGGTGCGGTCGCGGTAGAGGTCGGGGTCGAGATGACGGGCCCAGTAGTCCCAGAGCTTGCCGGCGTAGGCCTGCAGCGGCGGGACAGAGATGTCGGTCCCCTCGAGCGCCGCCCGGGTCCGGCGGGAGTCGAACCGCGTCGGGTAGTGGAGGTAGACGAGGACCGAGCGCGGGATGCCGAAGTCGGCTAGGACCGCGTTGGTGAGGGTGTTGGCCAACGGGGTCGCCGACATCGCCGTCTGGAGTACGGGCTGGAGCCCCTCGGTGACCGCCGCCGGCAGGCGCAGGTTGCTCTGGGGGGCGTGGGCGGCGTCGGCGAAGACGTCGATCACCTGCCCGGCGGTGAGCGGCTCGGGGTCGGTGAGGTGGAAGGCGCGCCCGTCGAGGTCGTCGAGATGGGCGATGTGATCCATCGCCTCGACGACGAAGTCGACCGGGACGATGTTGATCGTCCTCCCCTCGACCCCCGCCATCGGCGCCCAGGTCGGCACCGCCTGGCGGATCCGGCGAATCAGCTTGAAGAAGTAGTAGGGGCCGTCGATCTTGTCCATCTCACCGGTCTCGGAGTGGCCGACCACGATCCCGGGCCGGTAGACGCGCCACGGCACCTCGCACTCCTCGCGTACGACCCGCTCGGATTCATGCTTGGTGCGGAAGTAGGGATGGTTGTCGAGGTCGGTCGCCTCGTCAAACATGTCCTCGCGCCAGAGGCCGTCGTAAAGGCCGGCGGCGGCGATCGAGCTGACCATGTGGAAGCGCCCGGCGTCGATTGCCTCCGCAAGCTGGACCGCGTTGCGGGTGCCCTTGACGTTGGCGGTCCGCTGGGAGCCGGCGTCGGCCTCCATGTCGTAGATCGCGGCCAGGTGGAAGAAGTGGTCGATCTCGCCGGCGAGGCGCTCGCGATCCTCGGAGGAGACGCCGAGCTTGGACTCCGCCAGGTCGCCGATGATCGGCACGACCCGCTCCTCGCCATCCTTCCAACCGGAACGCAGCTCCTCCAGCCTGCCCCGGGACCCTTCCCGAACCAGCGCGTAGATGGTGCCCTCGCGCTCGAGCAACTGCTCGACCAGGTGGCGGCCGATAAATCCTGTGGCTCCGGTGACGAAGTAGGCCATGTTCCCGTTCTCCTCCAAGTTTGGGACGACTCCGCTCTGAGGCTAGCGGGTAAGAGCCGGGCCGGGCCTAAACTGGTGATGTGGCCCTCCATCTCGACCACTCCGGCGACGAGCCCATCCGCGGCGAGGGCGGAGTCAAGGTCACCGACCTCGGCTCCGACCATCGGCTCGTCCGCGACGGGGTCGAACAGCTCGCCCACGGGGCGATGGTCTGCCCCGGCTGCCGGGCGCCGGCGCAGATCGACGGCACCGTCGGGGTCGGGGTCGAGCTTCGCTGCAGCTACTGCGCCGCCAAGGCTCCCGCCCGCGAGTTTCTCGTCCCCGACGTCTTTGACACCGCCGGCAACGAGGTCGTGATGGTCGCGCGGATGCGGGTCGGGCGAGCCGGTCGGTGATCGAGCTGTCGCTGACGAGTTCGCTCAGGGCGGACGCCGCCAGAGTCTGGGAGCACGCGATCGAGCTCGATGGGGTCAACTACGAGCTCGCCCCGCTGATCAAGATGACCGCGCCCCCCGGGATGGGAGAGACCAGGCTCGACCAGCTCACGCTTGGCGACGTCTCATTCCGGAGCATCTTGCTTGCCGGCAGGTTGATTCCGATCGATCTGCACTCCCTCTGCATCAGCGAGATTGGTCCCGGCCGCCGGTTCTCCGAGCGATCGAGCTCCCTACTTCAAGCGAGCTGGGAGCATGAGCGCATCGTTGAGGAAGTAGGTCGAGAGGGATGCACCCTCACTGACCGATTGCGCATCGAACCACGAGTCTCAGCGACGACGCCTATAGTGGCCCGAGCGGTGCGTCTGCTCTTCGAGCATCGGCATCGGTGGCTGGTTGCACGATTCGGTCTCGGGTGAGCTCGACCGGGACACGGCAAGCGACTGGTTGGGGAAGGCGGTTCGGAGTCCGGCGCGCGGGGTAGATCCCCCACTATGTCCACCGCGATCGTCTGGTTCCGCCGCGCGACCTGCGGATGAACGACAACCCGGCGCTGGCTGCCGCCTCGGAGGCCGACCAGATCGTCCCCGTCTTCTGCTTCCAGCGGGGGCTCTGGGACAGCCGGCACACGAGTCCCAACCGCAACGCCTACCTGCTCGCTTCGCTGCGGGAGCTGGGAGAGAGCCTGCGCTCCGCCGGCAGCAATCTCCACTACCGCCACGGCGATCCCGCGAGCGAGATCCTCGCGCTGGCCGAGGAATGCGACGCAACCGAGGTCCACGTCAACCGCGACCACACTGCTCACGCGCGCGAGCGCGACCGCGCGGTCTACGAGCGCCTCGCAGACCACGATGTAGAGCTGATCGGCCACACCGGAATCACCTGCGCAGAGGTGGCGACGATCCAGACCAACGAGGGCGAGCCCTACAAGGTGTTCACGCCGTTCTACCGCTCCTGGGCGCGGGCCGGACGCCGCGAGCTCGCCAAGCGGACCCGCAAGCTCAGCTCCCCGACCACGCCGCGGGTCGGTCGCCCACCTACCGAGGATGAGATGGGAGTCGACGCCGAGGCCAAGCGCAAGGCCGAGGCCTTCTGGACGGGAGAGGAGGCCTCGCGCCGACGGATGCGCCGGACCGTCCACGACTGCGACGACTACCAGAACGTCCGAAACGACCCCGCGACCGACGCGACGACCAAGCTCTCCGTCGCCCTCCACTTCGGCACGATCAGCGCCCGCGAACTTGAGGAGCTGCTACTCGAGCGCGGCAGCAAGGGCGCACGGGAGATTCGTCGGCAGCTCTGCTGGCGAGACTTCTGGCTCAACGTCATTCGCCAGGCGCCGGACGGGCGTGCCGTGGGTCGATGCCGGCATGCGCCAGCTCGCCGCGGAAGGCTGGATGCACAACCGGGTGCGGATGGCCGTCGCCTAGAACCTCCTGATCGACTGGCGGCTGGGCGAAGAGCACTTCATGGAGCACCTGCTCGACGGCGACGAATCGCAGAACAACGGCAACTGGCAGTGGTCGGCCTCGACCGGCGCGGACCCCCAGCCCTACTTCCGCGTCTTCAACCCGGTCCGCCAGCACGAGCGCTTCGACCCCGACGGCGTCTACGTCCGTCGCTGGGTGCCCGAGCTCCGGAAGGTGCCCGACGACTACCTCTCCGAACCGTGGGAAGCGCCCGAAGAGGTGCAAAAGAAAGCCGGCTGCATCATCGGCACCGACTACCCCCGGAGCCGATGGTGGATCTGAAGGACACACGGGCCGAGGCGATCGAGAAGTTCAAGCAGGCGAGCGACTGAGGACCTTCCCTGCCGAGAGGAGCCTGCCCTGTACGGGCCCTCAGAGGTCCAACGGCAACAGCCGGAAGGCCTCGGCCCGATCACCAAGCGGGCGGACCGAACGGAAGTGGCGTTGATCGAGGGTGGCGATATCGATGGTTCCGATGCGCTCGGCCAGGGCGACGAGCGAAGCATCGGCTAAGCCGATACGGAGGCCCGCGTAGGTGTCCGCAACCGCCGCGACGGCAGCCATTGCGTCGGACCACCAGTTGACCAAATAGGCCCCGGAGGCGAGATCGGCCCTCAAGGCCGCCGCGGCTTCTGGGCCACCGCGGGCGGCAACCAGATAGTCGACCTCGGCCACGATCAAGGGCGTGGTGACCAGATCCTCCGTCTCAGCGTCCATCCAGTCGGCAACAAGGCGATGGTGTGCGTCCGCCGCATTCATGAAGGCGACGACGACCGAGGTATCAACGACGATCACGCCTCGCCGAACCCCGTTTCCGCAAGGTGTCGATCAGCATTCTCGGCGAGGTCGGGGGGGCCATCGAATACCCCGCGCGCGCGGGGCCTGACACCGACCGCGTCGCCTGCTGCCTCACGCAGGGCTCGGCGAATCAACTCGGCTTTGCTCGTTCCCTCCCGGGCGGCCCGGCGGGCCAGAGCTACGTCGACCTCGGGCTCGATGTAGATGCTGGTCTTGACCACAACGGGAGGCTACCACCTGCCACCCGTCACTGTTGGTCGGAGCGGCGGTGAGCCGCGGCTACGGAGCTACGAAGCGACCGCCTCACACCGGCGGCGAAGGGATCGGGTTCTCCTGTAGCGCGCGCGCTACCGAGTGCAGGTTCTGCGCCATCGTCTTGCCGGTGTCGAGCGACCATTCGCGTCCCTGCTCGGCGGTGGCGAAGCCCTCGCCCGCCGATGGCTGGAGGTTCCAGTAGGTGAACGACTGTGGCGGGATCGTGTAGCCGATGTCCCCGAGGGCCCCGCAGATCTCCATGATCACGTGATGGGCGCCGTCCTCGGTGCCGGTGTTGATAACTCCGGCGACCCGATTGAAGGCGACCGGGACGCCATCCTCATCGGTGGTGCCGATCATCGCGTCCATCCGCTCCAGCGCCAGCTTGGCCACGGCCGAGGGCTGGCCGATCCAGGTCGGCGAGCAGATCACCAGGATCTCGGAGGCCACCAGCTTCTCGTAGATCTCCGGCCACTCATCACCCTCCCCCATGTCGGTCTCCACCCCGAAGGGAATCTTGTGGTCCACCAGGCGGATCATCTCGCACTCGACCCCGCGATCCTCCAGCTCGGCGATCACGCTCGCCGCCAGGGTCTCGGTGTTGGATTGCTCGGGGGAGCGCTTGAGGGTGCAGCTAAGGAAGGTGGCGCGCACTTGTGGATCCTCTCGTTCGCGGGTGCTCGCGCCGGGCGAGCCTTGCCGGGTGCTACTACCCGCCTCCACAACTTTCGAACGACGATCCCGGAGAGGCGGAGGGGCACGCCCGGCCGCACCTGGGGTCGAGACTGCCCCTGCGGGCCACGCCGACAATCTCACCCCCATTCGCACTGACATCTCCGCTCACAGCGCCGCAATCTTCCGTCCCGCAAGGCGCGCGATTGGCGAGCGAGCCAGCGGGGCATATATATAGTCAGTCAAACACTGATCGAATCCTCAAACTTCCCCAGGTAGGCGATATGGCAACCGAGACCGTCCAAGTGGAGATGCCCGAGATGGGCGAGTCCGTGACCGAGGGCACGATCCTCGAATGGCACGTCTCCGAGGGGGACACGGTCTCCGAGGGGGACACGATCGTCGAGGTCTCAACCGACAAGGTCGACGCCGAGGTCCCCGCTCCCTCCGACGGGACGATCACCAAGCTGTTGAAGGACGAGGACGACGTGGTCGAGGTCGGCGAGGCGCTGTGCGAGATGGGACCGCCGGATGCGGATGCGGGTGGATCCGAGGGTTCCGGCGAGGACGGCGCCGAGGCCTCCGGAAATAGTGGCAAGCCTAAGTCAGAAGAGGAGCCGGCCACCGAGGACGAGGGCGACGACGCCGAGCGGGCGAGCGCCGAAGATTCGGCCGACGATGCCTCGGGAGACGGCGAGGAAGCCTCCGGCGAGGAGATGACGATCGAGATGCCCGAGATGGGCGAATCGGTGACCGAGGGCACCGTGCTCGAGTGGCACGTCGAGGTCGGCGACTCCTTCTCCGAGGGCGACACGATCGTCGAGGTTTCCACCGACAAGGTCGACGCGGAGGTGCCCGCGCCCTCATCCGGCACCCTGACCGAGCAGCTCAAGGACCCCGACGAGACGGTCGAGGTCGGCGAGGTGCTGGCGAAGATGACCACCGGGAAGGGCGCCGACTCGAAGTCTTCCGGCTCGGAGTCCGGTGCCGAAGACAGCGACTCCTCTTCCGACGCGAAGTCCTCCGCCAACGGCGGCGAGTCGGCCGGGGAGGTCGAGACCGACGGCCGCGCCACCCCCTTGGCCCGGCGGATCGCCGCCGACAAGGGGGTCACCCTGGCGGAGGTCGAGGGTTCCGGCCCGGAGGGGAAGGTGACCAAGGAGGACGTGCTCGCCGCCGCCGACGGCTCGGGCTCATCCAACGGCGGCTCGGCGACGAAGGCCCC
>JBPCOO010000171.1:0-5348 GCA_051000155.1 Solirubrobacterales bacterium
AGCGTCGAGCTGTAAACGGTCGAGCAACGGCCGGCGAAGGCGACGTCCAGCTCCCGGAGGCGGTCGATCGACTTCTCGTAGACGAACACGTCCGCCTGCATCCCGATCGCGATCGTGGCCGCGTTGAAGCCGACCGCCCCCCCGCCGATCACCATCACGTTGGCAGCGGCGACGCCGGGTACGCCACCGAGCAAAATTCCGCGCCCACCGAGCGGCTTCTCCAGGAAGAACGCCCCCGCTTGAGTCGCGATCTTGCCCGCGACCTCGCTCATCGGCGCCAGCAGCGGCAGTCGCCCGGCGGCGTCCTCGACCGTCTCGTAAGCGATGCAGGTTGCCCCCGAACCGACCAGAGAACGGGTCAGATCGGGATCGGGGGCAAGGTGGAGGTAGGTGAACAGAGTCTGGCTGGGGCGGAGCATCTCGACCTCTCCGGGCTGGGGCTCCTTCACCCCGAGGATCATCTCGGCCTCGGCGAAAACGTCGGCAGCCTCCGGCACCACCCGGGCTCCCTGGGCCTGGTAGTCGGCGTCGGAGATCGCGCTTCCCTCCCCCGCGCCGGACTGGACCAGCACCTCGTGCCCGTGCTCGGCCAGCTCGCGCGCCCCGACCGCGGTCAGCGCCACCCGGTACTCGTCGGCTTTGATCTCGGCGGGAATGCCAACCTTCATGCGCGCACCATCCCCTTCGTGAGTGCTTCTGGCGAGTGGCTGGGCGTGGCTGAGTGGGCGGGGCGGCGCGATAGTGCGCCAGCACGCGAGCGAAGTCCCGTGCGCTCAGGCGCGTCCAGACGCCGCCAGAGCCTCACGACACCAGCTCCTTCGCGCGCAGGGCCAACCAGAACTCGATCCGGTCCCGGGCGCTGGAGAGGTCCCGGCCGGTCAGCTCCTCGATCCGCCGAACCCGGTAGCGGAGGGTGTGGCGATGGCAGTAGAGCTCCCGGGCCGCTCGCTCCCACTGCCCGTTGTTCTCGATGAAGGCCTCCAGGGAACGGACCAACTCGCCGCCGTAGCTACCCTCGCCGTCGGTGATCGGGTCGAGCAGGCTGCCCGCGTAGGCGCGGAGCGCATCGTCGTCCTGGACCGACAGCAGCAGGGTGAACGCTCCGAGGTCCCGGTGGGAGGCGACCTCCGGAGCGCTCCCGTTCGCCATCGCCGTGGCCGCCAGGGCGCAGCGGGCCTCGTGGAAGGATCGTCGGATCCCATCGAGGGGACCGCTGCGGCTGGCTGCGGCTCGGATCGGCCCGGCCTCCTCGACCAGCGATCGTCTAGCCGCGGCCGCCACCTCGACCGGATCGCGCTCACCGGCACTCACCAGCGCACAGAGCACCGCCGAGCCACCGGACGAGTTGCCCGCGACGAGCGCCGGCACCCCCTCCTCGGATAGCGCCCGCTCGAGCGCGGCCACCCATTCGGGAGTCGGCTCGACCTCGAAGATCAGCATCGCCACCGGCGCCTCCACGCCGAACGGTTGCAGCCGCCCGCCTACGTCCTCGGGAACGGTGTGGCCGGCGATCGCCTCGGCCAGCAGGTCGCCGGCCAACCGGCGCTCGGTCTGCTCGACGGCTCGGCTGCGAAGCAGCTCCAGAGCAACGACCATCGCCGCTTGGCGCGCGAGCAATCGCTCGAAATCCCCGACCGGCCCCTTCCGCTTCGCCGCGACCAGCCAGCGACCGCCGCCGCCGCGCCCCTCGATCGGCACCGGCAGGGCAATCGCCCGCTCGGCCAGGGGTCCGGACTCGGCCACGAAGGCGGAGCGTCTGCCCGACCGGGATCGGTCGGCCACCTCCTCGCCGAGCGCAGCCGCCGCATCGTTCGGAAGGCTACGGTCCTGCGGTTCGCGAATCAGCTCGACCCCGCGGTCGTCGAGCAGTAGGGCCGCTCCGCCGACGGCCTCGGCGATAGCGGCCATCACCGCGGCGAGTCCGCGCTCGGAAAGGACCACGCCCTCAAGTCGATTGTGCGCCTCGATTCCCCGCTCCAGGACCGCGTACTGCTCGTTGACCAGCGCGGTCGCCACCCGCTCGGTCAGGGCGATGAACGGCATCTCGTAGGGAACCTCAAACACCGGCAGGTCCACCTCGTCCGCCGCCGCAATCACGACTGGCGGTATCTCCGCGTGGTCGAAGCCGGTCCCGAACCCGAGCCCGCAGACCCCCGCCTCGTCGAGCCGCTCAATCAGCTCTCGCTGGCGCGCCTCATCGGTGAGGTTGAGCCCGGTGGTAAGCAGCAGCTCCCCGCCGGAGAGCCACCGGGTGGGGTCGACCAACTCGGTGCTGTGAACCCAGCGGATCGGCTCCCCGGTTCCACGTTCTCCCGCGACCAGCGCCAGCTCGAGCTGCTCCAGAAGGGTGCCGACGGTCAGCATCCTAGATCAGCCGTTCGCGTGGACCTTCTCGTTGGCTTCGGTGAGGACGCCGCGGAGGATGTCTGTGATCTCGGTGAACTGCTCGGTGCCGCAGGTGAGCGGCGGCGCGAGCTGGATCACGGGATCGCCGCGGTCGTCGGCCCGGCAGATCAGCCCGCGCCGGTAGAGCTCGCCGGAGAGGAAGCCCCGGAGCAGCCACTCGGACTCGTCGTCGGTGAACTCCTCCTTGGTCTCGCGGTCCTTGACCAACTCGATCGCGTGGAAGAAGCCCGCCCCGCGAACGTCGCCGACGATCGGGATCTCACGCAGCTCTTCGAGCATGCCGCGGAACTCGTCCTCGCTGCGACGGACGTGGCCGCAGAGATCCTCCTCCTCGAAGGCCTCGAGGTTGCGGAGGGCGACCGCGGCGGCGACGGGATGGCCGCCGAAGGTCGAGCCGTGGGCGAAGCTCGCATGCCCGGTGGCGAACGGCTCGAAGATCTCGTCGGTCGTGATCAAGGCACCCATCGGCACGTAGGCGCCGGTCAGCGCCTTGGCCGTGGTGATCATGTCCGGCTTGTAGCCGTAGCGCTCGCAGCCGAACCAGTGGCCGAGGCGGCCCCAGGAGCAGATCACCTCGTCGCTGATCAACAGCACGTCGTTCTGGTCGCAGATCTCGCGGACCCGCTGGAAGTACCCCTCCTGCGGCGGGATGCATCCACCGGCGTTCTGCAGCGGCTCCAGGATCACCGCGGCGACCGTCTCGGCTCCCTCGAACTCGATCCGCTCGGCGATCTTCTCAGCGGCCCAGAGCGGATCGCGGTCCTCCGGCCAGTGGTAGGAGTTGGTGTTGGGGACGTGGCAGCCGCCAGGCATCAGCGGCTCGAACGGAGCCCGCAGGTCGGTCAACCCGGTCGCCGTCAGGGCGCCCATGGTGGTGCCGTGGTAGGCGACCTCGCGGGCGATCACCTTGTGCTTTTGGCCCTTGCCATTGGCACGGAACCAGTTGCGGGCAACCTTGATCGCCGACTCGACCGCCTCCGAGCCGGAGTTGACGAAGAACACGCGGTTGAGATCTTCGGGAGCGAGGTTCGCGACCCGCTCCGCCAGCTCGATCGCCCGCGGGTGCGCGTAGCTCCAGTTGGTGTAGAAGTCGAGCTCCTTGATCTGAGCGGCCGCGGCCTCGGCGTAGTCGTGGCGACCGTGGCCGGCGTTGCAGCAAAACAGCGCGCTGAGGCCGTCGAGGTAGCGGTTGCCGTGCTCGTCGTATACGTAGGGGCCCTCGCCGCGGGCGATGATCGGAATCTCGTGGGAGGAGTCGTAGGCGCCCATGCGGGAGAAGTGCATCCAGAGGTGCTTGCGAGCCATCTCCTGGTGACGACTCTGCTCCGCGGGCGCGTCGACCTCGGGAGCCGGCGCATCTCGGTTGACGCTTGCTGTTGCCATCTCGTTCCTCTCCTCACGCTCTATTTCAACGTCGCCCTCGACGCTTTGCACAACCGTAGTCGCCGATTAGGTCCCCGGCAACGGAGATTTAGTTGAAGTTCAGCCTACTCGTTTGGACGTTTGGTACAAAGTGCGCACGGCAGTTTGGGGCATCCGGGGATTCCCAAGCCCCGCCGGATCGGACATAGTGGGCGCGCCGGTAGTGCCGATGGGCTACAACCGGTATTGAGAGGAGAGGGAAAACGACCGCAGAGAAGACAGCCACCGCCACCGTCGAACCCGACGGTGCCCACCGGACCGCCGGCGTGGCCCTGAGGGGAGTGACCAAGCGATTCGGGGGGTTCACCGCGGTCGACGGGATCGATCTGGACATCGGCGCCGGGGAGTTCTTCACCTTGCTCGGTCCCAGTGGCTGCGGCAAGACGACCACCTTGCGGATGGTCGCGGGCTTCGAGGAGCCCAACGAGGGTGAGATCTTGATCGACGGCGAGGACGTCGCCCACCTCCCTCCCCACAAGCGTCCCACCAACACCGTCTTCCAGAGCTATGCCCTCTTTCCCCACCTCAACGTCCGCGACAACGTGGGCTACGGGCTCAAGCGGAAGAAGGTCGACAAGACGGAGATCGCCGAGCGGGTCCAGGCCGAGCTGGAGCGGGTCGGGTTGGCTGGAGAGGCCCACCGCAAACCCAACCAGCTCTCCGGTGGCCAGCAGCAGCGGGTCGCCCTCGCCCGGGCCGTCGTCAACCTGCCCAAGGTGCTGCTTTTGGACGAGCCGCTCGGCGCCCTCGACCTGAAGCTGCGCAAGGGCCTGCAGCTGGAGCTGAAGCGAATCCAGCGGGAGGTAGGGATCACCTTCGTCTACGTCACCCACGATCAGGAGGAGGCGCTGACGATGAGCGATCGGATCGCGGTCATGAACGAGGGCCGGATCGAGCAGGTCGCCGAGCCCGTGGACGTCTACGAGCGGCCAGAGACGAGCTTTGTCGCCGGCTTCATCGGCGTCTCCAACCTGATGCCGGCCAAGGTCACCGACCTCAGCGGGAAGCAAGTCACCGTCGCGCTGGAGGCGGGCGGGCGCCAGATCGAGGCCGCAGGCAACGGCCTCCGCGAGGGCGACCGCTGCCACGCCGTGGTGCGACCGGAGAAGCTCCGGGTCTTGCCGCGAGGTGAGGGCGCGGCGGAAGGCCGGGCCAGCGTCGAGGGGGTCGTTGAGAGCTCCGTCTTCCTCGGAACCGCCACCCAGATCGTCGTCCGGCTCGCAGGAGGCACGCCGATGACCGTGCTGGTCCCCAACGCCGACGAGGCCGAGCGCCGGATGCTGCCGGGAGGCGGAGTCGAGGTCAACCTGAGCTGGGCCCCCGAACACATCCACCTGGTGCGCGAATCGCCGAACGGTCGCCCCGGCCAAGCTTCGAATGAGAATGAGAACGAGGACGCGGCAGTCGCGGCCCGATAAAGAGACCAGGAGAGAGGAACCGAGTGAAGAGTCGAACCGACAACATGGGACCTGCGAGGAAGCTGGTTGCGGCGCTACTGGTGCTGGCAGCCGCGAGCACGG
>JBPCOO010000174.1:0-4010 GCA_051000155.1 Solirubrobacterales bacterium
GGGTTAGCCGGGGCGCCGCCTGCGAGCCGCACCGTTGGCTCAACCACCCTCGCCGGTCGCCATCTCCCTCAGCTCCTCGTAGGCACGCTCGCGCTCGCCGCGTTCGGCTTTCGTCCAGGGAACCCGGTGGGAGGGACGGGGGCGGCGGTCCATCCAAATGCGCCCGGATTTGCTCAGCGGCTCATCGGCGGCGCAGAGCCAGACAGTCGTATCAGCACCCGCCTCGGCATCGCGTAGAAGCGGTCCCAGGACCTTGTTGAAGGTCGGCAGCGAGCGCTCGACCCCCGGCGTCCCCGCCCAGCCGGGATGCATGGCGTGGACGCTGACGCCGGCCGGCAGGCGCCGATCGAGGATCTCGGTGCAAATCACCTGGAGGCGCTTGGCATGGGCGTAGAACGATGAGCCGCTGAACTCGCGCCGTTCGAGCTGCAGGTCGTCGCCGTGGAGCTTTTCGAAGTACATGCCGCCGGAGGTGACGAAGATCACCCGGGAGGGAGTCGCCGTCTCCAACAGAGGCACCAGCCCGTGGGTCAAAAGCAGCGGCCCGAGCACGTGCACCGCGAGGGTGAGCTCGTAGCCGTCGGCGGAGCGCTCGCGCTCGGAGGTCATCAGCCCGGCGTTGTGGACCAGGGCGTCGAGTGAGTCGAGCCGGCCGCGCAGCGACGCCGCCGCGGCGCCGACGCTCGAGAGGTCGGCGAGGTCGATGAGCTGGAGCTCCAGCTGGTCCGATCCCGTCTCCCGCTTGATTCGCTCCAGCGCCTCGGTTCCCTTCTGCTCATCGCGGACGCCCATGACCACGCGGGTCCCGAGGGAGGTGAGCTTGCGGGTGGTGGCGTAGCCGAGGCCTGAGTTGGCGCCGGTGACGAGCACGGTCGATCCCTCCAGGCGCCCGTCCGGATCGGGCGAGCTGCCGTCCAGGCCGCGCAGCTTGTAGCCGAGCTTGGTATAGCCGGGGACGACCGTCCTGTCCATCGCCCAATCGGCGAGCCCGCTTAGCGATTCAAGCTTCACCCGCTCAGCCTAACAACGGGAGGGCGCACCCCCCGGCGTCGGGAGGCGCCACACCCGATTGCCCCGGCTAGCCTCCTACCGATGGCTCAAGCCGAGACCCTGCTCGTAGATGGCCTCAACCTGCTCGGCGCTCGGCCCGACGGTTGGTGGCGGGACCGTCCGCGCGCCATGGCCCGACTCGTGGATCGCCTCGATCGCATCGCCAATGAGCTGCCGGAGGAGGTCGTAATCGTCTTCGACGGGCGCGAGCACCAACGGGTGCGCGAGGCGGAGACTGAGAGGGTGGGGGTGCGATTCGCTCCGGGTGGCCCCGACGCCGCCGACAAGGTGATCGCGGCGATGGTGCGCTCCCACCCGACGCCGGAGCTGGTGCTTGTGGTCAGCTCGGACAAGCGCCTGCGCAATATGGTCAGGGCGGCCGGTGGGGAGTCGGTTGGCGCGGGGCAGTTCACCGCCGCCCACCTCGGCGGCCCCGGCTAGGATCGCCGCGATGGGACGACTAGCCCTCATCGGTGGCCACGCGATCCTCGGCGACGAGCCGGTCGCCGACCTCGAATCGCGGCTGGTCGAGACCGACCACGGCGACGCCGAGGTGGTGGTCGGCCCTGACCGGGTGCTGCTCCAACGCCATGGCCTCTCCCGCTACCGGACCGCGTCCGAGATCAATCACCGGGCCAACCTGCAGGCGCTCGGCGACCTCGGCGTCGATCGCATTCTCGCGATCGGATCGGTCGGGGGGCTGCGGCCGGAGCACGGGGTCGGCACGGTCCTGGTTCCCGACGACTTCATCGCGCTCCAGCTCGGACTCTCGTTCTCCACCGATCATGGCGGCGAGCGGGTGCCGGCCTTCGATCCCACCTGGCGCCAGCGAGTGCTCGACCTCTGGCAACGCCACAGCGAGCGCGAGCCCATCGACGGTGGCGTCTACTGGCAGACGATCGGCCCGCGGTTCGAGACGGCGGCGGAGATTCGCCTGATGGCGGCGCACGCCGACGTCGTCGGAATGACGATCGCCTCGGAAGCGATCCTCGCCGGCGAGCTGGGAATCTCCTACTGCGCGGTCTGCATCGTCGACAACCTCGCCAACGGGGTCGGAGACGCACCCCTTGCGACCGGGGACTTCGAAGCGGGCAAAGCGACCAACCGCCCGCGCCTGCTGGCGACGCTGGAGCGGGTCGTCGTCGACCTCGGCGGTGGCAGGTGAGCCTCTGCATCCGGGGTGCGGAGCTGGACGGGTCGCCTGCCACGATTCGCGTGGAGGGGGAGCGGATCGTCTCGGTCGGAAAGCGCGTCGGCGCCGAGCCCGGCGACGAGGTGATCGACGCCTTGGGAATGGCGCTCGTCCCCGGCCTGATCAACGCCCACACCCACGCGGCGATGACGCTCTTTCGCGGCTACGCCGACGACCTCCCGCTGATGGAGTGGTTAAGCGAGCACATCTGGCCGGCGGAGGAGCGGATCGAGGCCGACGACGTCTACTGGGGCGCGCGGCTCGCCTGCCTCGAGATGATCCGGACCGGGACGGTCGGTTTCTGGGACATGTACTGGCAGCCGGGTGCGACCGCCCGAGCGGTCGCCGACGCGGGCCTGCGGGCGACCATCGGCGCGCCGCTGATCGACGGGGGTGATCCCACCGGTGCCGAAACGCTGGAGCGGGCGGCGCTGGCGGGGCTCGAGGAGCTGGAGGGATGTCGGGAGGGGGTCGCCCCGGCGCTGGCGCCGCACGCGATCTACTCCGTCTCGCCGACCTCCCTGGAGCGAGTGGCGGGGCTGTCGGAGCAGTGGCAGGTGCCGATTCACATCCACCTCTCCGAGACCGAAGACGAGGTGCGGAACTGCGTCGAGGCCCACGGCTGCCGACCGACCGAGCTCCTCGATCGGGTCGGCGCGCTGGGGCCGCGGACGCTGCTCGCCCACTGCGTCTGGCTCGACGACGCCGAGCGGGAGCTGATCGCTGAGCGCGGCGCCACGGTGGTCACCAACCCGGCGGCCAACATGAAGCTCGCTGTCGGGGGCGCCTTCGATCTGCCGGCCGCTCGCGCCGTCGGGCTCGCCGTCGGGCTCGGAACCGACGGAGCCGGCTCCAATAACGCTCTCGATCTACTCGCTGAGGCGAAGCTGCTTGCCCTGCTGCAAAAGCACGAGACGGCGGATGCATCGGTCGCGCCCGCCTCCGAGGCGATGGCGATCGCCCGCGGGGAGCGCGCGCCCATCCTCGATGCCGCCGGACCGATCGAGGTTGGCCGTCGGGCGGACTTCCTCCTGGTCCGGCGGGACTCGCACGAGCTGGCTGTCGGATCGCTCGACGCCGGGCTCGCCTATGCCTGCTCGGGCTCGATCACCGACACCACCGTGGTCGCCGGGCGTGTTCTGATGCGCGGCGGCGTGATCGACGGTGCCGACGAGGTGATCGCGAAGGCGCGCGAGCGCGTCCAGCGGCTGGGTCTCGTGTAGGCCGGCGGACAGCCATCCCCGATCCAGCGACGCAGATGTAGCGCCATGGGCAACTTCCTCGTCGCTCGGCCCGGCTCAAGACGAACCCGCTCGTAGCCGAGGCACCGCGCTTACTCCCCGCCCGGGGCAGGACGGCGACGGCGCGCACCGAACCCGCCCCCATGAGCAACAGTGAGCCCGATCGCGACCCGGAGGAGGCCCTGCGGGGGCCCTGGTGGTACTCGCGGCGGCGTCACCTGAGCGAGACCCAGCGCAACAACGTCCTCGAGCAGGTCTTCTTCGAGGGCGCCGACCTCCGACCGTTCGTTTCCAGGTTCACCGCGATGATGACGATGGCGGTGCTGATCGCCGGGTTCGGACTGGTGCGCGATAGCGATCCGATGGTGATCGGCGCGATGTTGATCTCGCCTCTGACGACACCATTGATGGCGCTGTGCACCTCGTTGGTGCTCGGACAGCCCGGGCGCCAGCTCCGCGCCTTCGCGGTCCTGCTCGCCGCGAGCCTCGGCGGCTTCGGCGTTGGAGCGCTGATGATGTTCATCCTG
>JBPCOO010000010.1:0-7642 GCA_051000155.1 Solirubrobacterales bacterium
ATCGAGAACTTCCCCGTATCGGGGCAGCGCATCCCCGCCGCCGTGGTCCACTGGCTCGGTCGAATCAAGGCCGCCGCCGCCCGCACCAACGCCGGGCTGGAGCTACTCGACTCGGATCTAGCCGAGAAGATCGCGAAGGCCGCCGACTCGGTCGCCGACGGCGCCCACGATCGCCAGTTCCCCGTCGACGTCTTTCAGACCGGGTCGGGCACCTCCTCCAACATGAATGCGAATGAGGTGATCGCCACCCTCGCCGGCGAGGGCGCCCATCCCAACGATCACGTCAACATGGGCCAGTCCTCAAACGACGTCTTCCCCTCGGCCGTCCACCTCGCAGCCCTCGACCGAGCCAAGAACACGCTGGTGCCGGCGATGGAGGGTCTTGCCGACGCGCTCGAGTCCAAGCAGGAGCAGTTCTCGGACATCGTCAAGGCCGGTCGCACCCACTTGATGGACGCGGTCCCGGTCACCCTGGGGCAGGAGTTCGGCGGCTACGCGGCCCAGATTCGCCTCGGGATCGAGCGTGTGGAGGCGACCTTCGGTCGGGTCGGTCAGATCCCGCTTGGAGGCACCGCAACCGGCACCGGCCTCAACACCCATCCCGATTTCGCCGAGGGTGCGATCAAGCGGTTGGGAGATGGCTCCAACCTCGAGATCTCCGCACCCCGCGACCGCTTCGAGGCTCAGGCAAACCGCGACGCGCTGGTGGAGCTGTCGGGCGCGCTCAAGGTGGTTGCGGTCTCCTTGATCAAGATCGCCAACGACCTCGCCTTGATGGGATCGGGGCCGCGGGTGGGCCTTGCCGAGCTACGCCTTCCCGAGCTGCAGAAGGGCTCGTCGATCATGCCCGGCAAGGTCAATCCGGTGATCCCCGAGGTGGTGATCCAGGTGGGCGATCAGGTGATCGGCAATGACGTCACCATCTCCACTGGCGGCTCCCAGGGTCAGTTCGAGCTCAACGTCCGGGTGCCGCTAATCGCCAAGAACCTGCTCGAGTCGATCACGTTGCTCAGCTCAGCCTGCGGCCTTCTCGACGAGAAGGTGATCAGGGAGTTGGAGGCCAACACCGAGGCGTGCGAGGCGGCGGCGGAGGGAACCCTTGCGACCGCCACCGCGCTCAATCCTCACATCGGCTACGACAAGGCGTCCGACATAGTCAAGGCCGCTGCAGAGTCCGGCCGACCGTTGCGCGAGGTTGCTCGTGAACAGGGCGTTGATGAGGAAACCCTGGACGAAGCGCTCGATCACGCAAGGCTGGCGCGCCCGCACGGCTGAGCCCGAAATCCTCGGGGCGGCAGACGACCGGCGCATGCGGCGTCGCACCGGTTCCGGCAAACGGTCCGGGGGAGCGCGATCGAGACGCCGTCCCGCTCGAGCGAGAGGCCCGTCGCAGCACCGACCGCCCTCGCCGCATCCCCGGAGGACATCATCATTCGTCCCTCCTCAGTCCATGTTGATCGCGACGTACTTCGTCTCGAGGTACTCCTCGATCCCCTCGTTGCCGCCCTCGCGTCCCACCCCGGAGGCCTTGACCCCGCCGAAGGGAGCGCCGGCGTTGGAGACCATCCCCTGGTTGAGGCCAACCATGCCCGTCTCCAGCGCCTCACACACCCGCAGCGCTCGCTTGACGTCCTCGGTGAACAGGTAGGCGACCAGGCCGAAGACGGTGTCGTTGGCGGCCTCGATCGCTTCCTCCTCGCTGGAGAAGCTGACCACCGGTGCCACCGGCCCGAAGATTTCCTCGTCCAGCAGGCGTGCGTCGTCGGAGATCCCGGTGAGCACGGTCGGCTCGTAGAAGTAGCCGGCACCGTCGCGGGCCTCACCGCCGCAGAGCACCTTCGCCCCTTTCTCCACCGCGTCGTCCACCAGCTCGGCGACCTTGGCGCGCTGGTCGTCGTCGATCAGCGGTCCGACGTCGTTGCCGGGATCGGTCCCCTCGCCGACCTTCAGCGCTCGCATCTTATCGGCCAGCTTCTCGGCGAACTCCTCAGCGATCGCCTCATGGACGTGGAAGCGGTTGGCGGCGGTACAGGCCTCGCCGACGTTGCGCATCTTCGCAGTCATAGCTCCTTCGACCGCTGCGTCGAGGTCGGCGTCGTCGAAGACGACGAAGGGAGCGTTTCCGCCGAGCTCCATCGAGACCTTGAGGATGCCGTCGGCGGCCTGGCTCATCAGGGTTTTGCCGACCCCGGTGGACCCGGTGAAGCTGAGCTTGCGCAGTCGCTCGTCACCAATGATCGGCTCGGAGACGTCGCTCGAGGAGGAGGTTGTGATCACGTTCAGAACCCCCTTGGGGAGCCCGCACTCGTCCAGGACCTCGGCCAGTGCCAGCATCGACAGCGGTGTGAGCTGCGCCGGTTTGATCACCATCGTGCAGCCGGCGGCGATCGCCGGGCCAATCTTGCGCGTTCCCATCGCGGTCGGGAAGTTCCAGGGGGTGATGAAGTAGCAGGGTCCGACGGGCTGGCGCATCACCAGCACCCGGGAGGCGCCATCGCCGGAGGTCTTGAAGTAGCCGTCGAGGCGGAGCGCCTCGCCGGCGAACCAGCGGAAGAACTCGGCCGCGTAGGTAACCTCCGACTTCGACTCCGAGACGGCCTTTCCCATCTCCAAAGTCATCAGGGTGGCGAGATCCTCGGCCCGCTCGTTGAGCCGCTCGAAGGCTCGGTGGAGGATCTGCGAGCGTTCGTTCGGCGCGCTTCGCGACCACTCCGGTTGAGCCGAAACCGCGGCCTCGAAGGCGTCGCGCGCGTCGTCGGCTGTGGCATCGGCGATCTCACAGAGGCTCTCGCCGGTGGCGGGATTCTCAACGCTGAGCTTGCCGCCGCCGTTCGCTTCACGCCATTCTCCCCCGATCCAGAGCTGCTTCGGCGTCGCTTCGACTACCTGGTTGGGATCGCGTGACATGGGCTGCCTCCTGGCTTGGTCGTTGGCTGTGGGACCACCCTATCCGCACCTTGCAACGATGCATGCCGCAACCGTGGGGCGGGGGGTGGGTTGGGGGAGGTGTCGAACCTCCGACTGTCGGATCTCGACTACCCGAGCAGCGACTTTTCCATGCCCAAGCCATTCGCATCGCATTCACGATCCGCCGCGGGCCGAGCTTTCCTTCTTCTCATGCTCGCGTCGGCGCTCATGCTTGCCCTCGCGGCCCCGTCGGCGGCCAAGGTCAAGTTCAAGATCGAGGGACGCGGCTTCGGCCACGGGGTGGGGATGAGTCAGTGGGGCGCCTACGGCTTCGCCACCGAGGGCCGCGGGGCGGAGCGCATCGTTTCCCATTACTACCGTGGGACGAGGGTCTCGAGGTCGGTCGCCAACCGGCAGATCCGGATCCTATTGAGCGTCCGTGACCGCGAGATCGCGTTCTCGGGGGCAAGGGCCGCCTGCGGGAAGAAGCTGAAGCCGTCGAAGCTCTACCGGGCGAAGCTTGGCGGGTCGAAGGTGAGCCTGACCGCAGGCGGCGGCAAGCGGATCGCGCGCTGCGGCACCGAGCTGGTCGCCGCCGGCAAGCGCGGGGTCTCGATCGCCGGCGATGGCAGCTACCGTGGCAACCTCGTCGCGCGGGCGAGCGGCGGCGATCTGCTCGCGATCAACCAGCTTCCGCTCGACGACTACATCAAGGGCGTGATCCCCAACGAATCGCCGGCGTCGTGGCCGGCGGCGGCGCTCGAGGCTCAAGCGATCGTTGCTCGCAGCTACGCCCTGGCCACCGACGCCGGCGGCAGCGGCTTCGACCAGTACGACGACACCCGTAGCCAGGTCTATGGGGGACGGGCGTCCGAGCAGGCTTCCACCAATCGGGCCGCTGGGAAGACCGCTGGAAAGGTCGTTCGCTACCGGGGCGAGGTGGTTCCGACCTTTTTCTTCTCGACCTCCGGCGGTCGGACCGAGAACGTCGAGTTCGGCTTCTCCGGCGGCGCCCCAAAGCCCTATCTGCGCTCGGTCAAGGATCCCCACGACGATGCCTCGCCCTATCACCGGTGGTCGCTGGTGATGAGCCGTTCGCAGATGGAGTCCAAGCTCGGCGACCTGGTGGCCGGCAAGCTGCACAAGATCAAGGTCACCCAGACCGGGGTCAGCCCGCGGATCGTCCGTGCCCGGGTGATCGGCAGCGCCGGCAGCCGCAGCGTCAGCGGTCCAGAGCTACGAACCCGACTGGGCCTTCGCTCCACCTGGGCAAAGTTCAAGCGGGTGCGCCGCTGAGGGCCTGAGCCGGCGCTTATCGACCGATAAGGCTTGGCTGCAAGAGTGCTCGAGGGTATGGCCGGGAAGTTGAAACAGCGCTGGACGGAGGCCCCGCCGAGCGTCCGCGGGTTGTTGGGCGCGGGCGGCGGCCTGCTCGCGGCCGCGAGCCTCGCCCTCGGCGCGATCGCAGCCTTCGGCCTGCTCAGCGAGGAGGAGGGGACCGTCCAGCCCGCCGAGATCGTCGCCGCCGCCAACGAGCCGGGTGGAGTGGGGAAGGCGTCCGGCGAAGACCCGTTCGCCTACACCGACGACCGCAAGGGTGAGCTGGAGGACGCCGCCGCGGCCGGCTTCTCCCATGTCCTCTACGAGAAGAGCCCCGGCGGAATCATCGCTTCGGCCAAGCGGACGGCACGCTGGCGAGATCAGATCGAGGAAGCCGCCGCCGTCCGCGGGGCAGACCCTGATCTGATGGAAGCGATGGTGCTCCTGGAGAGCGCCGGGCGCCCCGATGTGGTTGCCGGGGACGACGTCTCCGCCGCGGCCGGCTTGGCGCAGATCCTCGCCGAAACCGGTACCTCCCTGCTGGGGATGGAGGTGGACGTAGGCCGCTCCCAGGAGCTCACCAACGCGATCGCCTCCAAGTCCGCGGAGGCGGCAAAGCTAGAGCGGAAGGCCGATGAGACCGGCAAGCCGAAGAAGGCCGCGCAACTGAACCGGCGAGCGGTGGATCTCCGCAAGCAGGTCCGTGACGCCTTCCGGGAGCGGCGCCGCGTGGACGCCCGCTTCGATCCCCCGCGCGCTCTCGACGGCATGGCGCGCTACCTGGAGATCGGCTCCGAGCGCTTCGGCCAAGACGACTTCGCCGTGGTCAGCTACCACATGGGAATCGGCAACCTCGAGACGGTGATCGGTCGCTACGTCAGCCCCGGCGACACCTCGGGGCCGTCGAGCGAGATCGTCGATCGCGAGGATCTGAGCTACGCCCAGATCTTCTTCGAGAGCGCCCCCGACAGCAATCCGCGCACCTGGAAGTTCCTCTCCGGCCTCGGCGACGACAGCTCGAGCTACTGGTGGCGGGTGCTGGCGGCGCGGCAGGTGATGCGCCTCTACCGCGAAGATCGCGAGCGGCTGGCCGAGCTGGCCGAGTTGAACGCGGCCAAGGCGACCGCCGAGGAGGTCTTCCACCCACGCTCGGAGACAACCGTGTTCGAGGACGGAGAGCAGATCGTGGAGGCGACCGAGGACGGCGATCTGGTCGAGATCCCGGCCGGCAGGCAGTACGGCTTCGAGCTCGGCGATCAGCTCGGCGAGCTGGCGAAGTCGCTCGACCAACCGCGTTCGACCTACCGGGCGCTGACCCCGGAGGCACTCGCGACGCTGATCTACATTGGCGCCAGGGTGGAGAAGCTCTCGGGCGAGGAGGGCCCGCTGAAGGTCACCAGCGCCGTCCGCGACCTCGACTACCAGGCGGCCCTGGTCGGGCGCAACATCCAAGCGACCCCGCGCTACTCGCTGCACACCACCGGCAACTCTTTCGACATCCTCCGCAAGTACAAGAGCAAGGACCAGGCGGTCGCCTTCCAGTTCGTCTTGGATCGTCTCAAGGCGCTCGGCGTGATCGACTACGCGTTCGAGCCGGCGGCGATCCACGTCACCGTCTCCGATCGGGCGGAGGCGTTGCTGGAGTAGAACTGGCTGTTAGCGGCGCCGCCGGGGCTCAGACGGCGCTGTATACCGCCGCGAGCGTCGCGCCCCACCCCCGCCCGCGCCAAGTACCCTCGCCTACGACGCCAGCGGAAGCCCCCCTACGTGTGCTTGACCGTCAGCACCTCGCCGTCGCGGACGGTGTAGTCGCGTCCCTCGATCCTTAGCCGCCCCTTGTCGCGGGCGGGAGCGTAGCCGCCGGTCTCGACCAGCTCCTCCCAGCCGATCACCTCGGCCTTGACGAAGCCGTTGGCGATGTCAGTGTGGATCCGACCGGCCGCGTGCCAGGCGCTCTGGCCGCGCCGTAGGCTCCAGGCGCGGGCCTCCTTGGCCTCGCCAGCGGTGAAGAAGCTGATCAGCCCGAGCAGGTCGTAGGCGGCGCGGACCATCCTTCCGAGGCCGGATTCGCCGACCCCGAGGTCCTCGCGCATGCTCGCCTGTTCACCGGCGTCCATCTCCGCCAGCTCGGCCTCGATCTTGGCGCTGAGGGCGATCGCCTCATCCCCGCCAGCTCGCGCATGCGCCACCAGCCCCGGCGGCGGCTCGGTCTCGTCCTCGTCGACGTTGGCGACGTAGAGGACCGGCTTGGAGGTCAACGCCGAGAGGTTGCGGGCGGCCTCGGGCGCATCGTCGGGCACCGGTACCGAGCGCACCGGCTTGCCCGCCTCAAGCGCCGCGATCACCTGCTCCAGCCAGGCGAGGTCCGCGACCGCCTCGGGATCGAGCGAGCGTGCCTGCTTTGTCACCCGCTCGATCCGGCGGGTCGCTTGGTCGAGGTCCGAGAGCATCAGCTCCGCCTCCACCATCTCCGCGTCGGCTACCGGATCGACGGTGCCGTCGGGGTGGGGGACGCCGCTGTCGGAGTGGGCGCGGACGACGTGGCAGATCGCGTCGGTCTCGCGAATCGAGGCGAGGAACTGGTTGCCGAGGCCCTCGCCCTCGTGCGCCCCACGGACCAATCCGGCAATGTCGTGGACCTCGAGCGAGTCATAGACGACGTGCGAGGACGCCACGGTCGCGGCGACGGCGTCCAGACGCTCGTCCGGCATCGGAGCGATTGCCACGTTGGGGTCGATCGTCGTGAACGGGTAGTTGGCCGAGGATGCACCGGCCTGGGTGAGTGCGTTGAACAGGGTCGACTTGCCGGCGTTGGGCATGCCGACTATCCCCACCTTCAACTCGCCCAGAGCTCCTTGTCCTCGGTCTCGACCGGCCAGGCGTGGCCGAGGACGGTGCCGAGGACGACTCCGGCGAGCACGTCGGAGGGATAATGCATCCCGAGGAACGGTCGCGAGGCGCAGGTGGCCGCTGCGAGGGCCCCTGCGGGCATCGCCAGCCGCGGCTCGACTCGGGCCATCGCGGTGGCCGCGCAGGCGGCGGAGGTCGAGTGAGCGGAGGGGAAGGAGAGCTTGCTCGGCGCGCGCGCCAGCATCGGGTGCTCGTCGATCAAGGGTCGCTCACGCCCAATCACGAGCTTGGCCGCGTAGTTGATCGAGACCGAGGCGGGACCGGCGGCCCCGGCCGCGAACCAGCTCTCGCGCCGTGGGGGATCGGCTGCCGCCGCGATCACGCCGAGCGCCAGCCATCCCGATCCCAGCTCACCGAAGGTGCCGAGCGACCTGGCCACGCCCTCGCTCGCGCGGTTGTGACCGCGGGTGCGCATCGCCACCAGCAGGCGCTGATCGAGCCAGCCGATCGCCCGTAGCAGCCCGCGACCGGGCTTCGAGGCGGTGCGCAGAATGCGGATCGGGGT
>JBPCOO010000018.1:0-12808 GCA_051000155.1 Solirubrobacterales bacterium
ATGCACAAGCTTCACTCAACAGAAGGGCCCCGCTAGATGCCCCCCAGCCGCCCCCAAGGCAGCGGCGGCCGGCGCGCGTTCGATCGCAACCGGCCCCGCAAGTACACCAAGATCACGGTCGAGACGATCGACTACAAGGATCTCGAGACCATCCGCCGGTTCATCTCCGACCGCGGCAAGCTCCGCTCCCGCCGGGTCACCGGGCTCTCCCGCCGTCACCAGCGCCAGCTCGCGATCTCGGTCAAGCGGGCCCGGGAGCTGGCCCTCCTCCCCTACGTCGGCGATCGGTAGGAGCAGCCGATGACGCACGCAATTCTCGTAGCGGAGGTCGAGGGACTGGGGGACCCCGGCGAGGCCGTCGATGTCTCCCCGGGCTACCTCCGCAACTACCTGATGCCTCGCAACCTCGCCAAGCCCGCGACCAAGGGCGCCCTCGAGGAGGCCGAGCGCAAGCGCGAGGCGGCCGAGAAGGCCCAGCGAGAGGCGCTCGAGCGCGCCGGCGAGACCGCGGCGCTGCTCTCGAAGACGGTGCTGACCATCACCCACCGCGCCGGCGAGGACGGCAGGCTGTTCGGCTCGGTCACCACCAAGGAGATCGCCGATGCGATCTCCGACGCCCGCGGCCTGCGGATCGAGAAGAAGCGGATCCGCCTGGATGATCCGATCCGTGAGACCGGGACCTACATGGTTGACGTCGAGGTCCCCGGCGGCGCCATCGCTTCGGTCAAGACGATCGTCTCGGAGCAGAAGTAGCTCACCCGCTGACCGGGGTCGGTCGGCGTAGCGTCCGCTCCTGACCAAAGGCGCGAGACGGGTCCAGCCACGGGCCCCGAGCGATGCAGCATTGCCGAAATGCCGTATTGCTGGTATGTTCGTCTCCATGGCGACCTCTCCCGCGTCCAAGTTTGTGCCCCTCCAAGGGAGAGGCACGATCACGCTGCCAGCCGATCTTCGTCGGCGCCATCATCTCGACGATCCTGGCGCCCAGGTGGAGGTGACCGAGCGGCCCGACGGTGTGATCGAGCTTCGTCCCCACGTCTCTATCCCAGCCGATCAGAGTTGGTTCTGGACCGAGCGGTGGCAACGGATGGAGCGCGAGGCCGACGCCGACATCGCCGACGGTCGGGTCGTGGTTAGCGATTCCGTCGATGGCTTTTTCGATGAGCTCGATGCGCGCGGTTGAGATACGAGCGCACCGATAGCTTCAAGCGGGACTACGGCAACCTCAGCGAAGGCGAACGGCAAGCCTTCCGCGAGGCCGTTCGGGAGAGGTTCCTCCCAGCGCTCGAAGCTCGTGAGCGCGATCCGGGGCGCAGTTGGCCGAGGGAGTTGCGCGTCAAGGGGGTGAAGGGTGCGAGAGGGGTGTGGGAGCTGACCTGGAGCTTCACCGACCCCGACGGCCGCGCGACCTGGGAGTGGACCAAGATCGAGGGCGAGCCGGCCATCCGGTGGCGCCGGGTCGGCTCTCACCGCATCTTCGAGGATCCCTGACAACTACTGGGTCGGACCTCCGCCGTCCGGAAGAGACCGATCAAGGCTTGAGGCTGACGAGCACCGCCATCTCGCGCCACTCGCGCGGATTCGCCGAATCGCTCCCGCGCGGCGGCGAGCATCGGCTTGGAGTTGTCGATCCCCATCGGAATCCGCAAATAGCCCGTTAGCGACCGCGGGCGGCGGCGCCCGTGTGCTTGATTGGGCTCGACCTGGGCGGGGGGCGAGATTCCGCCGCCCGATCACTTGAACTAGTGAGTGGGTGATCTCGCCCGCGCCCCACGAATCCAGACGAGAGGAGGAGCGAATGGAGCAAGCGATGAGCGCGCCGCCGGGCGGTGGCGGCGAGATGCTGCCACCGCAAAACCTCGAGGCGGAGGAGTCGGTGCTCGGGGCGATGATGGTTTCCCGGGCGGCGATCGATGCCGTCTCCGACGTCCGACTCGATCCGGTCGATTTCTACCGGCCCCGTCACCGCACCATCTTCGAGGCGATCCGGGTGCTGGACGGTCGCGGCGAGCCGGTCGACGCGCTCACCGTCTCCGAGTTGCTGCAGGTGGAGGGCGGGCTCGCCGAGGTCGGTGGCTCGGAGGTGGTTTCGTCCCTGGCTGCAAGCACTCCGGCCCCCGGCAACGCCGGCCACTACGCCCTGATCGTCAAGCAGAACGCGATCCTCCGCCGCCTGCTGGAGGCATCCCAGCGGATCCAGGGCTCGATCTACAAGCGCGAGGGCGAGCCCCGGGAGCTGGTGGAGAAGGCCGAGCAGATCCTCTTCAATGTCGCTCGCGCCGAGCAGGCGGGCGACTTCTCGGCTATCTCCGACATCCTCGTGGTGGAGACGGAGCGGCTGGAGAAGCTCGCCTCGGGCGAGGCGGAGATGACCGGCACCCCCTCGGGCTTCACCAAGCTGGACGAGCTCACCGGTGGCTTCCAGCCGGGGAACCTGATCATCCTCGCCGCGCGGCCGGCGATGGGCAAGTCGGCGCTGGTCTGCAACATCGCCGAGAACGTCGCCTGGAAGGCGAAGAAGCCGGTCGCCTTCTTCTCGCTGGAGATGTCGGAGACCGAGCTGGCCCACCGCTTCATCGCCTCGCGGGCGAAGATCTTCGCCGACAAGCTCCGCAAGGGACAGGTGACCAAGGAGTGGAACAAGGTCTTGCGCGCCTGCAACGAGCTGGCCGAGGCGCCACTCTGGATCGACGACTCCTCGGATTTGAGCATGCTCGATCTGCGGGCGAAGGCGCGCCGGCTGATGGCCTCCACCGGTGGGCTCGGGTTGATCATCGTCGACTACATCCAGCTCATGCGACCCGACGATCCTCGCGCCGGCCGGGTCGAGCAGGTGGGGCAGATGTCGCGTGGGCTCAAGGTCTTGGCCCGCGAGCTGCAGGTGCCGGTGATCGGCCTCTCCCAGCTCTCCCGCGCCCCCGAGCAGCGCCCGGACAAGGTTCCTCAGCTCGCGGATCTGAGGGAGTCGGGGTGCCTTGCCGGTGACAGTCTGGTCTTCCTTCCGGAGGAAGGGATCAGCCGGTCGATTGCGGAGTTGGTGGCGGCTTACCAGGCGGGTGCGGAGCCACCCAAGGTCTTGGCGATCAATCGAGAGACGTGGAAGCTCGAGCCGAAGCCTGTGACTAACGCGTTCTGCACCGGCGTAAAGACGACCTTTGAGTTGAGAAGCCGGCTCGGGCATTCAGTCCGAGCCACCGCCAATCACAGGTTCTTGACGGTTGGCGGATGGCGGCGCCTGGACCAGCTCAACCCGGGAGCGGAGATCGCGGTTACCGGTGGTCCGGTGGACCAAGCGGCAGCCTTACGTTCCGAGAGGGCAGACGGACTGCCGGCGAGCTCGCCTTCGGCCCTGTTGACGGCGCCCATCGAGCCGGTCTCCGCCGGGTCGCGTGCCAACGAGGACATCTACTGGGATCAGATCCTTTCGATCGATGAGGTTGGAGTCGAGCCGGTCTACGACCTCACGGTCGAAGACCTCCATAGCTTCGTGGCCGAGGGGATCGTCGTCCACAACTCGATCGAGCAGGACGCCGACATCGTCGGCTTCATCTACCGCGACGAGTACTACTACAAGGGCGAGTCCGAGCGGCCGGGGGTGGCGGATTTGGTGATCGCCAAGCACCGCAACGGGCCGATCGGGAACGTGGCGCTGGCCTTCCAGGAGCAGTACCCGCGGTTCATCAACCTCGCCCCCGAGGAGTACGCGAGCTATGAGTCACAGGGGCAGGCGGCTTGAGCGCCGAGCGCTCCGACGACGCGGCGAGCGAGCTCCCGGACGGTGGCTCCGACCCGAGCTCATCCGGCGGGGGCCCCGCTGCTGGCCTGTCCGGCACCGGACTGCGGGGCTCGCTTCCGGAGATGCCGGACGATGGCCCACCCCTGCTCGCGGCGGTGCCCGAGGATGGCCCGTCCGCTCGCGCAGCCTCGCCGCAACGCACCTGCGCGCTCGGCGTCTGCGACGGCTCGGGCTGGATCGTCGGAGAAGACGAGGTCGCAACTCCCTGCGGCTGCCGCAAGCGTAGGATCGAGCGGGCGCGGGTGAGCGGCGTTGCGGGCGCTCTGCCGAAGCGCTATCGCGGCGTTTCCTTCGAGCGGCCGCCGCTGCCGGCGATGGGGCAGGCACGCGAGACCCGAGCCGCGGTCGCCGACGTTCGCGCCTTCTGCGAGGGGGTCGACGAGCGGCTCGACGACGGCCACGGCCTCTGGATGACCGGGGGCCCCGGGACGGGAAAGACGACCCTCGCCATGCTCGTCTCCAAAGCGGCGATCGAGGCCGGTCGAACCGTCGCGATCTACTCGATGCCGCGTCTGCTCTCCCGCATCCGGCGGACCTTCGACGGCGAGCCCGGGGAGGACTCCTACGCGACCTTCTTCGGGCGCCTCAGCGGGGTCGACCTGCTCCACATCGACGACCTCGGCGCCGAGAACCGGACCGAGTGGGTGCTGGAGCAGCTCTACACGATCGTCGACCGCCGCTACGAGGAGCAGCGCTCGATCATCGTCACCACCAACCTCGACGAGGGCGATCTGACCGCGCAGCTCGGGGAGCGGATCGTCTCCCGGCTGACCCAGATGTGCGGGGATCCGATCGTCTTTCCCGAGGCCGACGACCGGCGCATGTTCGCCGTCGGCGAGGGCTGAGGCCGACCCTCGATGCCCGCATCCGCACTCGCCCGCATGCCCCTGGTTCCCGACCGACCTGCATAATCGCTCTCTTATGCCAGGACTAGTGATCGTCGGGGCCCAGTGGGGCGATGAAGGAAAGGGCAAGGTCACTGACCTGCTCGCCGAGCGGGCGGAGTTGGTGGTGCGCTTCCAAGGCGGCAACAACGCCGGTCACACGATCGTTCGCGAGGGGGAGGAGTTCAAGCTGCACCTGATCCCCTCGGGGATCCTCCACGCTGGGACCACCTGCGTGATCGGAAACGGCGTCGTCATCGACCCCCGCATCCTCACCACCGAGCTCGACGGGCTCAAGCGCCGTGACGTCCACACCGGGGGCCTGCGAATCTCCGCCAACGCGCACCTGATCATGCCCTACCACGTGCTCCTCGATACCGCCGGCGAGGCATCGCTGGGGGAGCTCAAGATCGGCACCACCCGGCGCGGCATCGGCCCCTGCTACGCCGACAAGGCGGCTCGTTTGGGGATCCGGGTCCAGGATCTGTTGGACGAGAAGATCCTGCGGCAAAAGATCATGGCTGCGATGGAGCCAAAGCGGGGCCCCTTGCGTCCCCACGCCAAGGACCCGGCGCTCGACCTCCACGCGATGGTCGAGGAGTACCTCACCCACGGCCACCGGCTCGAGCCCCACATCGCCGACACCGCGCGCCTCTGCTGGGACGCGCTCGACAACGACCGCTCGGTGCTGTTCGAGGGAGCCCAGGGAGTGCTGTTGGACCTCGACCACGGCACCTATCCGTTCGTCACCTCCTCCAATCCGGTGGCGGGCGCGGCCTGCGTCGGCGCCGGGGTCGGGCCGCGGGACATCGATGATGTCTGGGGGATCACCAAGGCGTACGCCACCAGGGTCGGCTCCGGGCCGTTCCCGACCGAGTTGGACGATGCCGCCGGCGAGCACCTGCGCTCTGTCGGCCACGAGGTTGGCACCACCACCGGTCGTCCGCGGCGCTGCGGCTGGCTCGACCTGGTCGCGCTCCGCTACGCCGCCCGGCTCAACGGCATGACCGGTTTGGTCTTGACCAAGCTCGATGTTCTCAGCGGCCTTCCGAAGATCCAGGTTGCGACCGGCTACCACGGCCGCGAGGGGGCGAGCTTCGATGAGTTCCCCTACCACCAATCGGTGCTCCATCACGCCACCGGCCGCTACACCGAGCTGGAGGGCTGGAGCGAGGACATCGGCGATTGCACCACCGTCAGTAAGCTGCCGCGCGCTGCGCGCGACTATCTGGACTTCGTCGCCGAGTTCGTCGGCGTGCCGATCAAGTTGGTCGGCGTCGGCCCGGCTCGCAAGCAGGTGATCTGGCTCGACGCCGCCGCCGAGGAGGCCCGCGCCGCCTAGTAGGTCGGAGTCTCGGCACGCCCTCGCACTGGGCCGCCCCCGATCGCCGCGTCTCGATACTGTCAGAAGGCCGATGGCGGACGAGCTGCTTGAAAGGATTCGAGAGGCCTACGGGGCCTGGAACGAGGGCGACCTTCAGCACACCCTCGACTTCCTCGATCCCGAGGTTCAGTGGAAGACCTCGGGATCGTTTCCGGGGGTGCGCAAGCTGTATGTGGGTCACGACGGCTTCCGCGAGTTCTGGGAGCACCTGCACGAGCCCTTCGACGAGATCCACATCGAACTCGAGTCGTACGATCGCGAGGGCGAATTCGCCCTGCTGCGCCTGCGCTTCCACGGCAAGAGCGTCGCCAGCGGCGTCGATGTCGACCTGCCGTGGTTCCAGGTGGCCCGCTTCGACGGCGAACAGATCACCGAATCAGCGCTCAACCGTTCCGTCGGCGACGCGCTCGACGCGCTCGACGTCAGCGATCTCTGGCCCGAGTTCTAAGGCCCGCAGAGCGCGCCGCTGAATCCCTACCGCCCGGTTGGGCAGCTCCCCTCAAGGGTAGTGTGGGTCGATGGCATCTGACTGGTTCGGCATATCTCTCGACGTAGTCGTGTTCGTGATCGCCTCCGCGCTCGCGATGTATCTGGCGATGCTGGTGCTGGTTCGGATCGCCGGACTGCGGAGTTTCGCCGAGATGACCTCGTTCGACTTCGCGATGACGATCGCCATCGGCACGATCCTCGGCACGACCGCGATCTCAGACTCGATCTCGGTGCCGGTAGGAGCGATTGCGCTGACGACCCTGTTCGTCGCTCAGGCCGCGATCGCCCGGGCCAGAGTCCACTCGGACTGGTTCTCAGGCATCGTCGACAACCAGCCGCGACTGGTGATGGCTCAAGGCAGGATCCTCTCCGGGCCCCTCGAGCAGACCCGGCTGACCGAGGAGGACATCTACGCGAAGCTGCGAGAGGCCAACGTCCGCAACTTCGACGAGGTTCTGGCGGTCGTGGTCGAGACCACCGGAGACGTCTCCGTGGTCCACACCGAGGAGGAGGACGTCGAGTTCGACATCACCCTCCTGACCGGCGTCGAGGGGGTCGAGACGGCGTTCGGAACTAAGCCAGAGGACGCCAAGCCCGGGCCGAAGTAGCCCAGCGTCCGACTCGTCGGCTCCGGCGGGGGAGCAGCTCTCGCCCGGCTCGGCCCCTACCCGCGGTCGGGTTCGGCTCTACCCGGCGTCTCGGCCTCCTCCTCGGCGATCACGGTGCCGGTGATGCCCTCGAGCATGGTGATCGCCCTGATCGGGTCGCTCTTTGCCGAGAGGTCGCCGAAGAGCTCGTCCGCCAGGTGCGGCAGATAGAGGAGGCCGAAGCCGAGGGCGAGCATCGCCGTCCACGCGAGGACGACGACCCCGAAGATGACCGGGCCCGCCAGTCGCATGAAGCCGCCGCAGGTGGCGATGTAGTCACCAATTCCCATACACATGCATCTAGCCCCGGGCGGCCCTTCCCAAGCCCCGCCCGAGCCGATCGACCGCCACGGACGTCTATCGAGACATAGGGTCTAGACTGCCGCGCTTATGTTCAGCAAGGTGTTGGTCGCAAACCGCGGCGAGATCGCGATCCGGGTGATCCGGACGCTCAAGGAAATGGGAATCGGCTCGGTCGCCGTCTACTCGGAGGCCGACCGCGATACCCCCCACGTTCGACTGGCCGACGAGGCCTACCTGCTCGGCCCCGCGGTGCCCGCCGAGAGCTATCTCAACATCGAGAAGATTCTTGACGCGGCGAAGCAGTCGGGCGCGGAGGCGATCCACCCCGGTTACGGCTTCCTCGCCGAGAACGCCGACTTCGCCCGCGCGATCGTTGACTCGGGCGAGCTCACCTGGATCGGTCCGCCCGCCTCCGCTATCGACGCGATGGGATCGAAGACCAAGGCCCGCGAGGTGATGAAGGAGGCCGGCGTCCCGATCGTCCCCGGCGACACCGACCCGGCGGAGAGCGCCGAGGCGGCGAAGGAGCTGGCGGAGAACATCGGCTACCCGATCGCCTGCAAGGCCGTGGGCGGCGGCGGCGGCAAGGGCTTTCGGGTGGCGATGGAGGCGAGCGAGCTGGAGGAGGCGTTCGAGGGCGCCGCCCGCGAGGGTGAGAAGTTTTTCAGCGACGACCGCGTCTACCTCGAGCGCTACCTCGAGGATCCGCGCCACGTCGAGGTTCAGGTGCTGGCGGACTCCCACGGCAACGTCATCCACCTCGGTGAGCGCGATTGCTCGATCCAGCGGCGCCATCAGAAGCTGATCGAGGAGGCCCCCGGCCCCAAGGTGGACGAGGAGATGCGCGAGCGGATTGGCAAGATCGCCACCGAGGCCGCCAAGGCGGTCGACTACCGCGGCGCCGGCACGATCGAGGGCCTGCAGACCCAAGATGGCGACGAGTACTTCTTCTTGGAGATGAACACCCGGGTGCAGGTCGAGCACTGCGTCACCGAGATGGTCACCGGGATCGACATCGTCCGCGAGCAGATCCGCGTCGCCGCCGGCGAGGAGCTCTCGATCAGCCAAGACGAGATGCGGATGTATGGCCATGCGATCGAATGCCGGATCAACGCCGAGGCCGCCCACCAGAACTTCGCCCCCGCTCCTGGCAAGGTCGGCGCCTACAAGGAGCCCTCCGGCCCCGGCGTGCGGGTCGACTCCGGCCTCGAGGCCGGCGGCGAGGTGACCCCGCTGTACGACCCGATGGTGGCCAAGCTGATCACCTGGGACGTCGATCGGGAGAAGGCGACCGCGCGAATGCTGCGCGCCCTGGACGAGTACGAGGTCGGCGGACTCACCACCTTGATCCCGTTCCACTCGGCGATCCTGGCGACCGAGCAGTGGGCCGACGGTGAGACCTGTCGCGATCTGACCGAGGACCAGGATTGGCTCAAGTCGACCGCGCCGGAGGAGCCCCCCGCTCCCAGTGAGGACGACGACGGGCCCAAGCCCGAGATCTCCGAGCGCGACTACAAGGTCGAGGTTGGCGGCAAGCTGTTCGAGGTCAAGGTCTTCGGCGAGGCGCTCGCGGGCGGGGGGGCCGGGACCCAGGGAAAGCGTCCGCCCAAGCGGGACCGCAAAGCCGGGGGTGGAGCTTCGGCCGCCTCCAGCGAGGAGCTGGTCTCACCGCTCCAAGGGTCGATCTTCAAGCTCGAGGTGAGCCAGGGTGACGAGGTTGAGGAGGGCCAGCTCGTCTGCGTGATCGAGGCGATGAAGATGGAGAACGAGATCACCGCCCACCGCTCCGGTGAGGTGACCGAGCTACCGATCGAGGTCGGCGCCGCGGTCAACTCCGGCGACGTGCTGGCGAAGATCGAATAGGGCGGGACCGAGTTGGTTGCCAGCGCTCGAGTTCGGGTAACCGGCAGTCGTGTTCCTCTTCTTCTCAAACCGACTCGGTTGCGGAGGCTCGTTGCTGGTGTCAGCGGCGGTGACCATGGTCTTGCTGCTGATCTTCGGCGTGATCGATCTTTGAACTCGGGCGGGAGCCCTGTGATCGAGCCGCTGCTGTCGTAGTCGCTTCAGATCTAAGAGTTCTTCGCGGGAGACGGCGGGCGGCTGGGAGAGCCGCTCGGCGAGCCCCTTCTCAGCGTCGGCACCGGCCTTGTTGAAGCCGGCCTGAAGCGCCGGATCGGCGAGCTTCAACGGTCCGGAGAGAGTCAGATCCGCCTCGTAGGTGACCAGGGTCTCTTCTCCCTCTGAGGTAAAGGTGAGGGTGTCGAGCGACGTGATCGCCTTCTGGTCGGCCTTGAGCACGAACTTGCGCGGCTCGTCGACCTCGATCGTCTCGTAGGTCAGCGTCATCGTCCGGCCCATCGCCTCGAAGTCGACCTCGAACTTGGACCCGACCTCGCCCGGCGCGCCCTCGATGCACTCCGAGCGGGGGATGCTGGGATCCCATTCGGAGGCCGAGCTGAAGTCGACGAGATAGTCGAAGGCTTCCCGTTGCGACCAATTGGTCCGGACCTCGGCTTTGTAGCTTGCCATCGATGGCTCCTTTCTTGGTGGACCACCCACCTACCCGCTATTGGGTTCTTGCAAGCAGGGTGCGGCGGGCCGGCTTGTGATCCTGTGTCCGAGATCGCCGCAGCACCGGCCCGACGGGCGGCGCGATCGGGAAATCCGGTTATCCCCGGTTCGTTTTGGCGCCGATCGGGTAGGTAGGCGCAGAACGTGAAATCGACGCGGCCGACCAAGGCCCGCAGGAGGTAGACGAGATGAGTGACGATCGCGAGAAAGAGGCTGAGGCCGGAGCCGGGAGCAAGATCGACCAGACCAAGGGTCGGGTCAAGGAAGCCGCCGGCGACCTGGCGGACAACGAGGGTCTCAAGGAACAGGGCCAGAAGGAGCAGCAGCGCGGCGAGCTGAAGGAAGACGCGGCCGAGACCGCCGCCGAGGCCGAGAAGGAAGATGCCAAGGCCGACGCCAAGCGCGAAGAGGCTCAGAAGAAGCAGGAGGCGGCGGATCAGCGGGAGGGCTAAGGCCCACGCCTTCCGTCCGACGAGCGAGGCAAGCAGGGTAGGTAGACGTGGCCGAACAAACCGATCGATCGATACAGGAGCTGACCCAAGATCTCTCCGAACAGACGGCGACGCT
This sequence comes from Solirubrobacterales bacterium, assembly GCA_051000155.1. Taxonomy (GTDB): domain Bacteria; phylum Actinomycetota; class Thermoleophilia; order Solirubrobacterales; family 70-9; genus CAXMST01. The sequence goes on from JBPCOO010000018.1 coordinate 10,642, forward strand.
GCTCCGCAAGGAGCTGGCGCTTGCCGTCGCCGAGCTCAAAGAGAGCGGCAAGCACGCGGGGATCGGCGCGGGTTTGTTCGGTGGCGCCGGCCTGTTCGCGTTGCTTGGCCTTGGTGCCTTGATCGCAACCGCGATCCTCGCGTTGGCCGAGCTGATGGCAGCTCCGCTGGCGGCGTTGATCGTCACCGCCATCCTATTCGCGATCGCCGGGGGCGCGGCCCTGGTCGGCAAGAAAGAGGTCGACCAGGTCGGCCCCCCCGCTCAGGCCAGACGTGAGGCGCAGGTGAGTGCCGAGACGGTCAAAGAGAGCGCACGCAGAGGACGGGAGAACTAACTGATGGCTGACGAGAAAGAGAAGACCGCCGGCGAGGCGGCATTGGAGAAGGTGCAGCGCCGCCAGCGCATGGAGGAGGCCTCTGAGGAGGCACAAACCGCAAGCGATAAGGCCGCCCACGCCGCCGAGGGCGAGTCCGCTCCCTCGCCCGAGGAGGTCGAGCAGGCCGCCAGCGATGCCAAGGAGGCCGCCGAGCGCGCCGAGCAGGCCGCGGCAGCCGAGGCTCCCGGAAACGAGGAGGATCAGCGCAGCCCCCAGGAGCGTGAGAAGGACGTCAAGTCGGGAACGATCGAGCCGGGAGGCATCAGCCCGAGCGACGAGGACTCGGAGAAGTCCCCGGACGAGCTGCGGGCCGAGGTAGCCGAGGCGCGAGAACAGCTCGGCGAGACCGTCCAGGAGCTGGCCGGCCAGGCCGATCCGAAACTTCAAGCCGAGCGCGCCAAGCAGCATGCGCAGGAGAAAGCTTCCGACACCGCCGCCGCGGCGCGCGCTCAGGCCGAGCAGGCACGCGAGCAGGCGCGACGGCAGGCTGAGGCCGCGGCATCCGGCGCACAGGAAAATCCAGTCGCGGTTGCCGCCGGCATCGGTGCCGCCCTCCTACTGGTGCTGCTGCTCATCCTCAAGAGACGAAGAGACTAAGGAGAGCTGACCATGGCCAAGCTGCTGTTCAAGCCCATTAGCATCCTCATCGGGATGGCAGCCGGCGCCCTCGGCTCGGTTGTCTTCGAGTATGTCTGGGGGCTTATTCGCGAGGGCGAAGCCCCGGCCGAGGACGAGCGCGACGCGAGCTGGGGCGAGGTCCTGCTGTCGGCCGCGATCAGCGGCGCAATCTTTGCCACAGCTCGGGCCCTGGTCCGCCGCGGCGGGGCCAAGGGCTTCGAGAAGGCGACCGGCGTCTGGCCCGGCAGCACCACCAGCACGGAGTCGTGAGCGCGACCGGAGCGAGCCGGGATCGGTCGCAGACCTCCGGCCCCGACGACCCGACCGATCTCAGCAAGGGTTCCTGGCTGGATACGATCAAGCGCGCGGGCAAGGAGTTCCAGAAGGACAACGCGACCGACTGGGCGGCGGCGCTGACCTACTACTCGGTCCTCTCGCTCTTTCCCGGACTGCTGGTGTTGGTGGCGGTGCTCGGGGTCTTCGGCCAGAACCCGGAAACCACCAACGCGATGCTGGACATCTTCCGGGACCTCGGTGCCAACTCCGCCGCCGACACGCTCGAGGAGCCGATTCGCAACGTCACCGAGAGCGAGGGTGGAGCCGGGGCGCTGCTGGGCGTCGGCCTGTTGGGAGCGGTCTGGTCCGCCTCGGGCTACCTGGGTGCCTTCAGTCGCGCCTCCAACGCGGTCTACGAGGTCGAAGAGGGCCGTCCGTTCTGGAAGCTCCGCCCCCAGCAGGTGGGAATGACGATCCTGATGATCACCCTCTTGTCGCTGTTGCTGGTGGGTCTGGTCGTCACCGGCCCGGTAGCGGAGTCGATCGGCAACGTCGTCGGGGTCGGGGACTCCGCGGTCAGCGCTTGGGGGATCGCGAAGTGGCCGGTGATGATCCTGATCGTGGCCTTTATGTTCGCCGTCCTCTACTACTGGGCACCGAACGTAAAGCAGCCGAAGTTCCGCTGGATTACTCCGGGCAGCTTGTTCGCGGTTGTGGCCTGGATCCTCGCCTCGGGATTGTTCGGCTTCTACGTCTCCAACTTCGGCTCCTACAACGCCACCTACGGCGCCTTCGCCGGGGTGATCGTCTTCCTGCTCTGGATCTGGATCACCAACCTCGCGATCCTGCTGGGACAGGAGATCAACGCCGAGCTCGAGCGACAGCGCGAGATCGAGA
>JBPCOO010000059.1:0-6079 GCA_051000155.1 Solirubrobacterales bacterium
AGGCGACCACGGCGTGCTTGGTCATCGCCACGGTCGAGTAAGCGCCCTCGAGCTTGCCCATCGCCTCGATCACCGCGTCCTCGAGGTAGCGCTCGGTGGAGGAGCTCAGCAGGGCGGCGATGATCTCTGAGTCGGAGGTCCCGCGGAACTCCACCCCCCGCTCGCGCAGCTCGTTGTACAGCTCGACCGCGTTGGTGAGGTTGCCGTTGTGGGCGAGCGCCAGCTCCCGCCCGTCATCGCGCCAGACCGGCTGGGTGTTCTCCCAACCCGAGCCACCGGCGGTCGAGTAGCGGACGTGCCCGATCGCCATGCTCCCGCCGTCGAGCGCCTCCAGCATCTCCTCGTCGAAGACCTGCGCGACCAGGCCGTTGTCCCGAACGGTGGTGATGTGTCCGCCCTCGCAGGTTGCGATCCCCGCCGATTCCTGGCCGCGGTGCTGGAGCGCGTAGAGGGCGAAGTAGGCGAGGCGGGCGACCTCGGAGCCGGGCGCGAATATGCCGAACACCCCGCACTCGTCGCGCGGTCCATCCAGGTCGTCAAAGATCTGCTCGCTCAAGGTCAATCGGCCTTCCGCCCACGGCGGGTCGAGACAGGGGAAGCAGGCGGAGCGCCTGCGAGTCCACGATAGCAGCGGCCGTGCGCCGAGCGGTGAAGGGGGAGGCCGCTGTTTGGGGGAAGTTGGAGGTTGGGTCCAAGCGCCAGGGCCCCCGGGGGTCCCGGGCGTAGAGCCGGGGCGCAGGATCGGGCGACGGGGTTATGGTGATAGTGGACGATGGCTACTACGACGACGCCCATCACGGTCGAGCGCTACCGCGAGGTGACGCTTCCCGGCGACCACAAGCAGCTTGTCGAGGGGGAGATCGTCTTGGATGAGCCAAGCTTCGCCCATGCGCTGTTGCAAGGCCGAGTGTTTACCGGCCTGGTGGAGTGGGTTAACTCCGAGCCTGGCTTTGGTACCGCTCTGTTCCCAACCGACATCGCCATCGACGAGCACAACGCGTTCGGCCCCGATGTCCTCTGGTTCGCCGATGCTGATCACCGGCCGCCTCAAGCTTCGACGTCGCGCTCGAGGTTGAGTGTGGCGAGGTTCTGCGGTCTCCGATGCTGCCCGGCTTCGGCCTGGCGCTCGACGAGCTGTTCGCGGCTTAGAGCCGGTCGGCTACTACCTTCAAAGCGTAGGTCACCCTGTACTGACCAGCCGACAAACGAAGTCGACCACTGCGTCAGCCGCCGACCGATCAGGATCTAGGTCGGGGTTGTAGATGACCACGCTGGCGCCACGGCAGCGGGGATCGGCGAGGACGGTAGAAGCGAGGGCGTCGAGTTGGGACCAATCGAGACCGCCGGGCTGCGGGTAGTCGACCGCCGGGAAGATCTCGGTCGCCAAAGCGTCGAGATCGATGTGAAGCCAGAAGCCGTCGGCCTCGAGCGCTTCCAAGGCGGCGGACATCCCAGATCCCGCACCTTCGGTCGTCGGTTTCACCTGCTCGGCCGAAGCAAAGAAGGCGATCTCCTCACGCAGCGAAGTGATTCCACCCGAGGCGATCTCATCGGTGTCCCGTGGGCCAACAAGTGCGAGACCCGATGGCTCTAGTAGGGGACCGGCAGCAGCGAGCGGCTTGGACAGATCCGCCACTCGTCCGAGGGCGATCGTGACCTCGCTGTCGGAGGCCTCGCCGGTGGGGGAGCGCCGGGGCGGCCAGGCGTCCTCGTGGCCGTCGATCATCACCAGCCCGGGCGTCCCCTTTCGCCGCCCCAGCGCCAACAGCGGGCCAAGGAGCACCGGACAGTCCGCACCGACCAGGAGCGGCAGCCGCTCACGTTCGAGCGCGCCTTCCACCCGCAGGCATGCCGCCTCAACGAGCACCGAGAGTGCATCTTCGTTGAGGAGCCCCGACGGCCCGCGTTCGCCGCTCGGCCCCGGCAGCGAAAGGTCACCGGCATCGACGACACCGAGCGCCTCCAAGCGCGTTGCCAACCCTCGCCAGCGCAGCGTGCTGATCGCCTCGGCGATACCCCCCGGAGTCGCCATCGAGGTGTAGGGGACCCCCGTCAGCTCCCAGGTCATCGCTGCCGTGCCGCTGCGTCGATCCGATCCAGCGCCTCGATCGCGGGGTGTGCTTCCGGCCCGGTCGGATCCGCGATTCGCTCGCCCTCGAAGCGCAGCTCCACCCGAAGCCCGTCGCTTTGGCCGCCGATCAGCGACAGCAGCCGTCCGCCGGAGCGCTTGAACAGCCCACCGCGGATACGGGGAAGCGCGTCTAGCTCGGCCCTCGCCCGTTCGACCAGCTCGGTGGGAACCGTGGCCGTGATCCGCTTGCCCCGGCCGTAGGAGAGGGTGACCTCACCGTCCCCGTCGACGCTCAAGCGCCGGTCGATTCCCGCCATTCCGCCTCGCTGCGAATACTCGATCACCTCGACGATTTTGAACTGTCGTCCGCGTGCTCGCCCGGCCAAACGGATGCGTCAGCCGCGGGCCCGCGGCGCCGGGCTGCGATCACCTCGACTCCGACATCCTTCGGCCGATCTGATCCCAAGCGCCTGCTGCCTCGGCCAGGTCCAGACTAAGCCTCGCACCCTCGGCGGTGATCTCCAGCCGGCTCCCCCGGGCCTCTCCGATCACGATCGCATCGCCGAAGCCGTCGATCCGCTCGCGCGGGCCGGCGACGACGAAGCGCCCCGGGCCCTCGCCGAAGAGCCACTCCTCACTGGTGCCCCCGCGGTCGGCGATCAAGGCGCCGAGGTCGACCTGCAAGCCGACGCCGCCGGCGACCGCGCACTCGGCCAGAGCGCAGGCGAGCCCGCCGTCGGAGATGTCATGGGCGACGTGGACGTGGCCGTCGCGGACGGCGAAGCGGACCGCCTCGATCGCCGCTCTGGCCGCGTCGAGCTGGAGCTCCGGCAGGCCCGGTCCCAGCTCGCCACGTTGCTTGGCCAACTCGCTGCCGGCGAGGGAGGGGGAGCCGCCGCCGACGATCGCGATCAGGTCACCGTCGACCAGGGCGGTCGCCGCTGTCTTCGACGGATCCGGAATCTCACCGACCATGCCGACCGTCGGCGTCGGGTAGATCGGGCCCCGGTCGGTCTCGTTGTAGAGGGAGACGTTGCCGCCGACCACCGGCACCCCGAGCGCCTCGCAGGCGTCGGCGAGGCCCTGGGTCGAGCGATCGAGCTGCCAGGCAACGGTCGGCTTCTCCGGGTTGCCGAAGTTGAGGCAGTTGGTCAGCCCCAGCGGCTCGGCACCGGAGCAGGCGAGGTTGGCGGCGCACTCGAGCACCGCCTCGACCGTACCGACGTAAGGATCGCAAGCAACCCGACGACCGTTGCCGTCGATCGCCATCGCGATCCCGGTGCCGGTCTCGGCGATCCGCAGCACCGCGGCGTCAGCCTGTTCGGGCCGACGCACGGTCCGCGATTGGACGATCGAGTCGTACTGCTCGAACGCCCAGCGCTTGGAGGCGACGCTGGGTGCCGCTAGGAGCGCCAGCAGAACCTCGACCGGATCGGTCGCCTCGAGCGTCGCCTCGTTCCCGTAGATCCACTCGCCGGGAGCGGCCGGCTCGAGATCGTACAGCGGGCAGTCGTCGACCAGCAGATCGACCGGGATGTCTCCGACCAGTTCGCCGTCGTCGTAGATCAGCATCTTGCGCTCGGTGGTCACCTCGCCGATCACGGTCCCGTTGGTCTCCCACTTCTCACAGATCGCGAGCACCTGGTCGATCCGCTCGGGCTCGATCACCGCCAGCATTCGCTCCTGCGATTCGCTCACCATCACCTCGAACGGCTCCAGGTCCGGGTTGCGCTTGGGGACCTTGGCGACGTCGAGCGCGATCCCGACCTCGCCCGCCGACGCCATCTCCGATGCGGAGGAGGTCAAGCCTGCGGCGCCGAGGTCCTGCAGGGAGACCAGCAGATCCTCCCCCAGTAGCTCGAGGCAGCACTCCATCACCTTCTTCTCCTCGAACGGGTCGCCGATCTGCACGGTCGGCCGCTTCTCGTCGCCCTCCTCGAGCTCGGCCGAAGCGAGCACCGAGGCGCCGCCGATGCCGTCGCGACCGGTCGAGGCGCCCATCAAAACCAGCTTGTTACCGACCCCCGCAGCGGCGGCACGGACCATCTCGTCGGTGCGGGCAAGTCCGACGCACATCGCGTTGACAAGGCAGTTCTGCTCGTAGGGTGCCTCGAAGTAGACCTCGCCGCCAACCGTCGGCACCCCGATCGAGTTGCCGTAGTGGCCGATCCCCTCGACCACGTGCTCGAACAGGAAACGCGAGCGGGGCGAGTCGAGCTCGCCGAAGCGGAGCGAGTCCAGTAGGGCGATCGGCCGGGCGCCAAGGGCGAAGACGTCGCGCATGATCCCGCCGACCCCCGTCGCCGCTCCCTGGAACGGCTCGACCGCGGAGGGGTGGTTGTGAGATTCGACCTTGAACGCGACCGACCAGCCATGGCCGATGTCGACCGCCCCGGCGTTCTCTCCCGGTCCCATCACCACCCGCGGACCCTCCGTCGGAAGCCGTCGCAGGAGCTTGCGCGAGTGCTTGTAGGCGCAGTGCTCGGACCAGAGCAGGCTGAACATCGCCAGCTCGACCCCGTTCGGCTCCCGCCCCATGCCCTCACAGATCAGCTCGAATTCACGGTCGGTGAGTCCGAGCTCACGGTGTCTTGCGGTCTCGGTCGGGGCCATCGCCTTCCCATTCAACTACGGGCGGACGCGGAAGCCCGGTGCGCACCCCCGTGCAACCTCAATCGACGGCGAGCACCTCTACAGGGTATTGCTGAATTTGAGCGTCGGCGGTTACGATCGTCAAGCCTTCGAGTTGCGCCTGGACGACGAGGAGGCGGTCGAACGGGTCACGGTGGAGGGCCGGGAGGTCGGCGACGCCTAGTACGTGATCATGGGTGATTCCCAGGGGAGTCCCTCCGATCGCCGTGATAGAAGCCGGCACGTACTCGGCGGGTGGCTTGATGAGCGATAGGCGACCGCGGGCGTATTTGATTGCGATCTCCCAGGCGCACACCGCGGAGATCAAGAGATCATTGTCGAAATCCCTGAGCATGTCCAAGTGCGGCTCTAGGCGCCCGGGGTGGGTCTGAAGCCAAAGAAACGCATTGGTGTCGAGAAGGAACCTCAGGGCTCTATCGGGCCGTTGTAGAAGAGATCGAGCCACCATTCCGGCATCGGATCATCGAAATCATCGGGAACCGAGAACATGCCGATGTCCTTACCGAAAGCTCGCTTGGGGCGTTCCACGGCGCTTAGCTTCGCGACAGCCTCGCCGCGGCGCGTGATCACGACCTCCACGCCGTCCTCGACCTCTTCGAGCAGCTTCGACAGATGCGTTTTCGCCTCATGGACCCCGACCGTCTTAGTCATGCGACTTAGTCTACTCAGTGACCGATGCCTGTCAACGCTCCACTCCCGCCAGCAGCACCTCGGCGTCCCTCGCGGGCGTCTCGGTGATCGCCCGGCGGAGGTTGCGTTCGTCGGCGGCGCGGGTCGGGGTGATCTCCCACCGCCGCACCAGCTCGCGTAGGACGATCTCCATCTCGAACTGCGCGAAGGCGGCGCCGATGCAACGGCGGACTCCCCCGCCGAACGGGATCCAGGTGTAGGTGCCCGGCGCCTGCTCGAGAAAGCGCTCCGGGCGGAAGGCCTCCGGATCCGGGTAGATGTCGCCGCGGCGGTGGACGAGGTGGATGCAGGGAGCGACCTTGGCTCCGACGGGGAGCGTGTAGCCCGAGATTTCGAACGGCTCCTTGATCGTGCGGTTAACGAGGGCGATGACCGGCCGTAGCCGGAGCGTCTCCTGGACGCAGGCCCGGAGATAGTCGTCCTCCCCGGAGGCGACTTCCTCGCGCAGGCGCTGGAGCTTGCTCGGATGCCTCGCCAGCCGCTCGATCGCCCAGGCGAGCGAGGTAGCGGTGGTCTCATGCCCGGCGACCAGCAGGGTCACCAGCTCGTCCCGTAGCTCCTCGTCGCTCATCGGCTCGCCGTCCTCATCCCGCGCCTGCAGCAGCAGCGAGAGGATGTCGGTGCGCTCGGAGAGGTCGGAGGCTCGGCGGCGGTCGGAGATCTCGG
>JBPCOO010000074.1:0-2765 GCA_051000155.1 Solirubrobacterales bacterium
GGCGGCGACGGCGATCCTCACACGGTCGCTCCCGCTCCCGGCCTCAGGCGCCGAGCTTCTTGCCGGCTTCGCGCAGGTTCTTGACCACCGCGGTCGGCTTGCGGCCGCCCTTGGGGACGCCCTCGCCACGGCGGTCGATCCAGATCACCGGGACCCGCATCTTCACCAAGGGCTCGACGTCGGTGTAGTAGCCACTGGTGATGTGCAGCCAGCCCTTCTTCTTGCCGAGCCGCCGGGCGCACTCCTTGAAGTGGGCGGGCTCGGGCTTGTAGCTACGGACCTGCTGCGCGGTCACCACCAGCTCCAACTCGGTCCGCAGGTGGCGGCGGGAGATTCCCAGGAGCTTGTCGTCGATGTTGGAGATGATTCCGAGCTTGTACCTCCCGCCGAGCCGGTCCATGGCCGCGTTGGACTCGCGGAAGGGCTGCCAGTCGGCGATCGAGTCGGGCAGGAACTGGGCGCGGGAGGGCTCGAGATCCCAACCGATCTCCCCGGCGGCGAGGACCGCGGCCCGGCGCAGGACCTCGGCGTAGAGCTCGTAGGAGCCGCCCATGACCTCGTACATGTGCTCGTAGAAGCGCGGCAGCAATGTCTTCATCTCGACGGTGAGGCCATCCTCGGCTGCCACCTTCTCGAAGGCTTCGGTGATCCCCTTGTCCCAGTCGATCAGGGTGCCATAGCAATCGACGGTGACCCATTCAATGTCTGCTCGTTTGGGAAGTGGCATCGGGGCGCGGCATTATGGCATTCCCCTCCCAACTCGTCGGTGCGCCTCCGAGGTGGCGGAGCCGCGGGCGCCCGCCGCGGTCGGCGGACGCGTCCCGGCGCCGGGATCGGATAGTCTCCGCGACCCCCGCCCGGCGGGAGCCAGATGGACCTACTCGAGTATCAGGGAAAGCAACTGTTCGATCGCGCCGGCGTCGCCGTGCCATCCGGCAAGCCCGCGAGCGAGGTCGCGGAGGCCGTGGAGGCGGCCGAGGAGATCGGCTATCCGTGCGTGATCAAGGCTCAGGTGCAGATCGGCGGCCGCGGCAAGGCGGGCGGGATCAAAGTCGCCAAGGACACCGACGAGGCCCGCACCCACGCCGAGGCGATCATCGGCATGGACATCACCGGACCCCACGGCGAGGGCCCGTTTACGGTCGAGCAGGTCTGGGTCGAGGAGGCATCGGAGATCGACGCCGAGTACTACGCCTCGGTGATCTTGGACCGCAACGCGAAGAAGCCGATGATCATCCTCTCGCGGATGGGCGGGGTCAACGTCGAGGACATCGCCGACAAGGATCCCGACGCGCTGATCAAGCGCCACGTCGAGCCCGCCGACGGGCTCTCGGTCGAGGACGCGCGCCAGATCGCGGTCGATGCCGACATCGACGAGGACGTGGTCGAGGGGGTGGCCGAGAACCTGGTCAAGCTCTACGAAGCCTTCACTGAGAACGACGCCACCCTGATCGAGGTCAACCCCCTGATCGTCACCACCGACCGTGAGGTGGTCGCGCTCGACTCAAAGGTGACCATCGACGACGCGGCCCTGTTCCGCCACACCGAGCTGGCAAAGCTCTCCGAGGAAGAGGACGAGGATGACCCCCAGGAGCAGATGGCGAAGGAGAAGGGCCTCACCTACGTCAAGCTCGACGGCGACATCGGCGTGCTCGGTAACGGCGCCGGGCTCTGCATGTCGACCCTCGACGTGGTCGCCAACGCCGGCGGCGAGCCGGCCAACTTCCTCGACGCCGGCGGCGGCTCCAAGGCGCAGGCGATCGTCGACGCGCTCGAGGTGATCACCTCCGATCCCAAGGTCAAGGCGATCCTGTTCAACATCTTCGGCGGGATCACCCGCTGCGACGAGGTCGCGAACGGGATTATCGAGGCCTACCAGCAGGTCGATATCGACGTCCCCCTGGTGATCCGGCTCGACGGCACCAACTCCGAGGAAGGGCTGCGACTGCTGGAGGAGGCTGACCTCGAGGGCCTCGAGGTGGAAAAGACGATGCTGGGCGCCGCCGAGCGCGTGGTCGAGGCTGCCAAGGAATCGGCGGGTAGCGGCTCGTGAGCATCATCGTCGGAGAGGACACCAAGCTCGTCGTCAGCGGGCTGACCGGTTCGGAGGGCAGCTTCCACGGACTCCGCAACCGCGACTACGGCACCGATCTGGTCGCCGGGGTCACCCCGAAGAAGGGCGGCCAGGACGTCGACGGGGTGCCGATCTTCGACTCGATCGAAGAGGCGGTCTCCGAGAAGGGCGCCAACACCTCGATGGTCTTCGTTCCCGCCCGGTTCGCTGCCTCGGCAATCAACGAGGCGATCGACGCCGGCTGCGAGACGGTGATCGCTATCACCGAGGGGATTCCCGTCCACGACATGATCCCGACGTATTGGAAGGCGAAGGAGAAGGGCGTGCGGCTGATCGGCCCCAACTGCCCGGGCGTCCTCAGTCCGGGCAAGGCCAACGTTGGCATCATCCCCGACAAGTTCTTCCAGCAGGGGAACATCGGCGTGGTCAGCAAGTCGGGCACGCTCACCTACCAGATCGGCAACGAGCTCAAGCAGGCGGGCCTCGGCAACTCCTCGATCGTCGGCATCGGCGGCGACCCGATCGTCGGCTCCGACTTCATCGATGTGCTCGAGCTGTACGAGAACGACGACGAGACCGAGGCCGTGGTCCTGGTCGGGGAGATCGGCGGCGAGGCAGAGGAGAACGCTGCCGCCTACATCGCCGAGAACATGACCAAGCCGGTGGTCGCCTACATCGCCGGCTTCACCGC
>JBPCOO010000076.1:0-9307 GCA_051000155.1 Solirubrobacterales bacterium
GGTGCGCTTGGCCCGCCCAAGGGCCCGCTGGGCGGGACGAAACAGCTCTCCCTCGAGTCGGTCGGCGCTGGTCACCGATAGCTGCTCGTAGGCCTCTCCCAGCGACGCCGTCGTCAGCGAGATCCGCTCGATTGCCCCGCCGAGATCGGTGATGATCTCTTCCCTGGCCTCTTCGGAGGTGATTCCCATCGGAGCCGAGGTTAGAGCCTGCCCCCCGGAAGACGTGCCCCGACACGGTTTGGGATCAACCCGGACCCGGCTGGGGCCATCCTCGGCCAGTCCCCACCATCAGCAGCGCGAGCCCTCCTCGGGCACCGGCTGGAAGCGCGCAACCTTGTCGGCCACCTGCCGGACCGGTGAGCCCGCCCCGTCGGCGACCATCAACCGTCTCCTACCCTCGGCGTCGATGTAGGTCGCATAGGCATCCGGGTGGCGACGGAGGTAGCGCTCCAGTTCCAACCGCGCTACCTGCTCGCCCCGCTCGGCGTTGCGCGCGAGCACCGGGTCGTTCGAGCTGGTCACCTCGACCAGTTGGTCCTGGTAGCCGAAGATCCGCACCGACTCCGGAACGAGGACGTGGTTCCACCGCCCCGCTTCGGTTCGCAGGTTGCTGAACATGTTGAAGGAGGTCTGGGTCTTCAGCCCGAGGTAGGGACTCGCCGCGTTCACCACCAGCACGGCCAATCCCAGGGCCAAAATCGGGGCGAGGCGTCGCAGCGAGCCGACGATGTGCTCTCGTCCGCTACCGAGGGGGCCGCCGGAGCCGATCCAGAGGATCAAGGTGCCGCCGATGAGCCCGATCACGACCACCCGCGGAATCACCTCCAATAGGACCTCGACCAAGTCCGGAGCGGCGTCGGTCAACCGGCCACCAAGCTGCCAGAGGACGACCATGACCGCGAGCGCCGCGACTCCCTCCGGACGGGTGGGTGGCCGAACCGCCTCGACAACCGGACCGAACCACCGCCGGAGCGTCCGCTGGGCGGTCGCCGGCGCCGTTGAGGGCAGGAAGGCGACGTAGAGAGCGGCCATCACCGCCGCAAACGGGACGTTGCCAGCCAAGGCGAGGACGATGTGGAAGCCCCCGCCCACCACCAGCCCGACCACCCGGGTGCGGGGAACGGCCAACAGGACCGCCAGGCCGATCTCCGTGACGATAGTCGCGACGATCGCGGCCTCGACGCTCCAAGCCCCGATCGTCCCCGGATCGACCAGCGGAATCCGTGAGAGCTCCTCCCGGGCGCAGCTCACCGCGGGATTGAAGAAATCGAGGTTGAGCTTTGCCAGTGCCGCCGCCGCATAGAGCACCACCGCCGATGCCCTCAGCATCGGCGCGATTCGCTCGAACAGCTCCGCCCCGCTCGGAAGGCCCCCGGAGCCGATCATCATCCAAGCTGTCTGCACGAGCACGAAAAAGCCGATCACCGTGACCAGGAGGATGTGATCGCCGACGTTCGGCATGTCCCCGGCGACTGTGAAGACCGCGACCCCCATCAGCAGGGAGAACCGAGGGACCGAGCCGGGACGCAGGAGGGTCCAGCCCGCGGCAACCATGAGCGCGCCGTGCCGCGCGTCGAACCCATCCCACCAGAGTTGGTGGAGGATCAGAGCCAGCGCAACCAGGAACGAGAACAGCGCGAAGGGCGCGTCGAGACCCGGCGCCGGCGCCGCTCGTTGATCGCTGCTCGCCACTCCACGATTATCGGGGAGCGCCGGCCTCTTCAGGCGCCTACCGCTTGTTCAAGCGGCTAGTGCGTCAGAGATGCAACTTTCCTTGCACGAACACTTGTACGTCCGAGGCGCCGCCTAGGTTGGCTCTCATCGACTGACCCCGACCCGGAGAATGACCGACATGCTGCATCTCATCGCCGACCGCCTAGACCTCGCCATCGACCTCCTTACCCTCGGCCAGTACGGCCTCGAGCAGGCTCCGCCGCGCGACCCTCACTGCACCGCGGCCATCGACTGTCGATACCGTCAAGATCGACCCGCTGCGCGTCGGCGCGGCGCCCACCGGGAGTGCCCCCCGAAGCTTTCCAGCAAGCGGGTGGCTCGCAACCGCCCCTGAGCGGCGGGTTGGGGTCACTCGCTTGGAGTTGCGAGCCGCGTCTCCTCCCCCCTCCCACGCAACTCCACTTCCTGGCCCAGCTCCCACCTCTCGGCTTCCTCGGAGCCGGCGGCATCGATGGCGGCGTCGGAGGCCAGCAGCATCGGCGCCTCCTCTTTGGCCAGCTCGGTCAATCGCGCCGCCTCGTTGACCGCATCGCCGATCACCGTGTACTCGAGTCGCTGCTGGCTGCCAATGTTGCCGGCCACGACCTTGCCGAAGGAGATGCCGATCCCCGCCGCGACCTCATCGTTCCCGTCTGCGAGCCGGCGGGCCAGAGTTCGCCCGGCCGCGAGGGCGCGCCCGGCGGAATCCTCCAGAGGTCGGGGCGCACCGAAGATCGCCAGCGCCGCGTCGCCCTCGAACTTATTCACCCAGCCCTGGTGGTCGCCGACGACCTCGACCACGACCCCGAAGAAGCGGTTGAGCAGCTCGACCACCTCGGTGGCCGGCCGCTCGGAGGCGATCTCGGTCGAACCGACGACGTCCACGAACAGCACCGCGACCTCACGCGTCTCACCGCCGAGCTCGGTCCCCGCCTCGATCGCCTCCCGGGCCACGTCCTCGCCCACGTGCTGGCCGAATAGCTCCCGCATGCGTTCACGCTCCCGCAGGCCATCGGCCATCTCGTTGAACCCGGATTGGAGCAGGCCGAGCTCGCTGCCGTCATAGACATCCACCGAGACCTTGAGGTCTCCGGCCTCCACCTTGCCCATCGCCTCCCGTACTTCGATAACCGGGGCCGCGGTCGAGCGGGCGGCCAGCAAGATGACGACGAAGCCGACGACGATGGCGATCCCCGCCAGGCTGATCACCGTGATCGCGAGCTGGTTGCGGCTGAAGTCCCGCTCCACCAGGGTCGAGATGCCCGCCATCAACAATCCGATCAGGGGCACCCCGGAGGCGAGCAGCCACCCCACCGTGATCCGAGCCGTCACCCCCGGCATCGCCGGCTCGGGCAACACCGTCCTGGCGAGGGCGCGGGTCGCCGCCGGCCGCAGGAAGCGCTCGCTGACCAGATAGCTCACCGCTCCGGTGGTTAGACCCGCGAGCCCCACGGTGAGGGCGACCCTCGAGCCGAGCTCGACGCTGTAAGTGGCGTTGTAGGTGCCGAAGAAGAGCGCGGCCAGAAACCAGGTGATAGTGGTCGCCACCGCCACATGGATCGGGGCACGCAGAAAGGCCCGGAGCTCCTCGGCCGTGGGGTCGCGCTCCTCCTTGATCCAGCGCCTCCCCTCACGCTGGCGGCGCAGCACCAGCCAGGTCGCGAGCGGAATCGTCGCCAACACGTATCCGCCGGCCAGCACGAGGTTGACCAGGATCGGACTGCCCTCCCCCGGCAGCTCATCGGTCGGCAGCACCCAAACCGCCAACACGAACACCGTCGCCGCGCCGATCACATTGCCGAAGAAGGCCGCCGCGGCCACCAGCGCACGGACGCCGAGATCGACGAAGCGGTCGCTGCGCCGCGGCTTGCGATCGTCATTCTCGGGGGAGTTGATCTCGTCGTCAGTCGCCTCCGGACCCGATCCGTGCTCGCGTTCAGTCAAGCCGACCTTCCTCCGCCGCCGCCATCAGCTCTCGTCCCACCTCGAGGGTGGCCGCGACCGCGGAGGGAGCGATCCGCTCGTAGGTGTCGGTCGGTTGATGGAGGTCAGGGATGTAGCCGTCCTGCGCGGAGATCGTGATCGCGCTGCCGCCGTGGGCGTGAACCGGGGTGCTGTCGTAGGTGAGACCGGCGGGATCGGCCACCGCTCTCAGTCCGAGCTCCGGGCGCCGGTCGGCGACCCGGCGGCAGGCGGCGAGGAGGGTCGCGTCGGCCTCGAACTTGGCCAGGACTCCCTCTCGGGTGAGATAGCGAACGCTGCAGTCGCCGCCGACGCTGTCGAAGTTGATGAAGCTCCAGCCCACCGTATCCCGCGAACGGAGGAACGCCCGGGAGCCGAGCGTTCCCGACTCCTCGCAGCCGGTGAACAGGGCGACCACCCTGGTGCGCTCGGGTGGGGCCTCGGCGAGCTCGCCGGCCAGGGTGGCCACGACCGCGCAACCGGAGGCGTTGTCGTTGGCACCACGCACCTCCGTGCCGGCCAGTTCACGCTGGGCCAGAAGGGCGAGGCCCGCCAGGGGAATCAAGCGGACCACCGCAAGCACCGCTCGGCCCCACGAACTGCGTCCCAAGGGCCATTCAAGGGGGCCGGCCGCGAGCACCGAGGTGCTCTGGACGGTGATCCAGCGCTTGAGGTAGCCCACGAACCGGGGTCCGAACATGAGTCCGCTGCGCGAGGTGTCGAGATGCGCACTCAGCACCAGTGTGCGCTCGGCCGGGCCCCGTGGATCGATCGAGGCGACCAGGTTCTGGCTGCGCCGACGCGAGAGCAAGGCGGAGAGGACCGGCGCCCGCAAGCCGCCCTCCCCCACCAACAAGCCGCTCGCGGTCGCAGCGAGCAAGCGGCGCAACCATCGCAGCCGCGCGGAGATCAGCGACGGCAACGCCCCGAGCGTCAGCACGATTGCGAAGGGTTGTGCAAACGAGCTGTAGCCGCGGAAGCTCTCGAGCTCGGCCTCGACCCCCGCCGAACGCAGCTCGCTTGCGATCAGCTCGGCCGCTTCCCGCTCGGCCGCGCCCGTTGGACGGCGCGGGCCGATCCCGCTGGCAAGCGAATGGATCCACTCGAGCGCCCGCTCCAAGCTCTGGCGCTCCCCCTCTGTGGACGGCTCGTAGTTCGGTGCGGCCACGGTCGAGGGTGATCGTACTTCCCCCCGGTCTCGACACGGCCCCGGGATCGTGGATCTCGTCGGTTGAAACCGCGTTCACCGGGATCGGCGACGATGGTGATCCAATGAGTCCTGGCGATCCCGCAAGCACCCATGGCCCCGGAAGGCTCAGCGCCGGTCTCGCCCGCTGGATCGTTCGGGGGCGCTACCTGATCGTCCTCGGCTGGATCGGGATCGCACTGTTCGTCAGCACGCAGCTACCGACTTTGGAGCAGGCGAACACCGGATCGCTCGGCGACCTGGTCGCCAACGACGCCGAGGCGATCGAGACCGAGGTGCGCTCGGTTGAGCTGTTCGGCTTCCCGGTGCTGAGCCGGACCGTCGTGGTGCAGACGGCGGAGGACGGTCTCGACCAGGATGCGGTGGCGCGGGTCTATCGGCGTGCCGCGCAGCTCAACCTGGGTGAGCTGGTTGGACTCCGGGGAATCGCCTTTGCGCTCGCAGCGACCGACGACGTGCTCGCGAATCTCACCGGCGATCGCTCCGAGGGGGCGCTCACCTACATGTTCTTTCCCCCCGAGATCGGGCCCGTGGGACGGACGGGGCTGGCGGAGCGCTTCATCGATCGGGTCGTGGTCGCGCCAGGCGATGGCGAGGTCGGACTCACCGGCGCGGTGCCGGCTCGAGGAGAGCAGATCCGGGAGATTGCGGAGGCGCTGCCCCTGGTCGAGCTGGCGACGATCATCGTCGTCACCCTGGCGATGGCGCTCCACTTTCGCTCGCTCGGAGCCCCGGCGGCAAACATCCTCTGCGTCGGGCTCGCCTATCTAATCTCGCTGCGACTGCTGGGGGGCGCGGGAGAGGCGGTCGGCATCTCGGTGCCCGAGGAGGTGGAGCCGGTGATGGTGGCCCTGCTGTTCGGGATCGTTACCGACTACGCGATCTTCTACATCTCTCGGTTCCGCCGGCACCTCGAGGGGGGAACCGATCCGCTGGCGGCGGCCGAGCGCACGACGGCGGAGCTCACCCCGATCGTGGTCACGGCCGGCCTCTCGGTCGCCGGCGCATCGGCGGCGCTTATCGTCGCTCGGCTCGGTTTCTTCCAGGCCTTCGGGCCGGGGCTGGCGCTCGCGGTGCTGGTGTCTCTCGCGGTGGTGACCACCTTCATCCCCGCCGTGATCGCCATCCTCGGTCGCTTGGTCTTCTGGCCGCGACGGTTCGGTAGCGTGGCGCGGACCCCGAACATCGGCTGGGGGGCGCTCGCGATCGGCTTCAGCCGGCTCTCGCGATGGCGCTCCCGCCTGCTCGAGCTGCCGACCCGCCGGCCGATTGTGGTGGCGATCGTGACGGTCCTTCCGCTGGTTGCCCTCTCACTGGCCCTGGGTAAGCTCGAGGTCGGCAACACGCTGATCAGCGGCCTTCCCAAGGATTCCCCGACCAAGGCGGCCTTCCGGCAGGCCGCCGAGGTGTTCCCACCCGGGGCGATCTCCCCGCTGATGATTCTGGTGGAAGGCGAGAACGTGACGGCGCGGAGCGGCGAGCTGCGCCAACTCGGGATCGAGCTGGGGAGGCGTCAGGGGTTCGCGGAGGTGATCGGCCCCGGCAGAGTCGATGCGGTCGACCGCGCGCTCCAGGTGGGCGCGACGCTCTCGTCAACCGGGGACGCCGCTCGATACCTGGTGGTGCTCGACGTAAATCCCCTGGGCGCCCGCGGGATCGAGCTGGCATCGAAGCTGAGCGACGATTTCGACCGGATCCTCGTCGAGGCCGGGCTCGACGATGCCGTGGCGAACCTCGCCGGGGACACCGCGATCAGTGAGGAGACAGTGCGCAAGACCGACGAGGACCTGCGCAGGATCGTTCCCGCAGCCGCCCTGGTCGTCTTCTTGATCCTCGCGGTCTTCCTCCGCGCCCTGGTCGCGCCGCTATATCTGGTGTTGGCAAGCTTGCTGGCGCTGGCAGCGAGCCTCGGGCTGACCGTGATCGTCTTCCAGGGCCTACTCGGCCAGGGCGAGCTGACCTTCTACGTTCCCTTCGCCGGAACGGTGCTGCTGGTCGCGCTCGGCTCCGACTACAACGTCTACCTCGTGGGTCGGGTCTGGGATGAGGCGAGATCCCAGCCACTGCGTCAGGCGGTCGCGGTCGCCGGCGCTCGAGCGACCTCGACGATCACCGTCGCGGGACTGGTGCTGGCATCGAGCTTCGCCCTACTCGCGCTGGTTCCCATCGGAGCCTTTCGGGAGCTGGCGTTCGTCTTGGTCGCTGGTCTGCTGATCGACGCCTTCATCGTCCGAGGCTTCCTCGCCCCGGCGCTGATCAGCCTCTTCGGGGACGTCAGTAGCTGGCCCGGTGGTCGGTTGCGCCGCCACCCCGACCCGATCGGTAGTGGCGCGGGCTTGCCACCTGAGAGGATCAGCGGATGAACCGCACCGGCGTCAACATGGCTCCCGCGTTCGCATGGGCGGCAAGCGTCGGGGTCGTGCTCGCCGACAGCTCGATCGTCACCCTCGCCCTGCCCGAGATCCTGCGGGAATACGACACCACCGTCTTCGGAGTCTCCTGGGTCCTGACCTCCTTCAATCTGGTGCTGGCGCTTGTTGTCGTAGCGGTCGCCGAGTACGCGGCCATCCGACCGAGGCGAATCTGGTCACTCGGGCTCGCGGGCTTCGCCGCCAGCTCGCTGGCGTGCGCGCTCGCCCCTTCACTCGGGCTGCTGATTGCTGCGCGGTGCCTGCAGGCGGTCGGTGGGGCGATGATCGTCGCCGCCGCGATCGAGCTACTGGCACGGAGCTACGGATCCCATCGCGAGGCCGCGATCCGCTGGGGGGCCGCGGGAACTGTCGGCCTGGCGCTTGGCCCGGCGCTCGGCGGAATTCTCACCGAGCTCTTGAGCTGGGAGTCGATCTTCCTCCTGCAGGCTCCCCTGGTGATGTTGCTCGCAGCCGCTCGCCTGCCCGACGACGTCACCGAGGCGGGTCCGGAGGGCGAGCAAAGCCACGCTCCGGAGATCGCCCTCGGGCTGATCTCCGCCGGGCTCACCGCGGCGCTCTTTCTGCTCGTGATCCTGCTCACCGAAGGCTGGGGCCTCTCACCGATCGAGGCGGCGATTGTGATCAGCGTGATCCCAGCCGCCACCCTGCTCGCTGACCGCATTCCCATCCCCGACCCCCGATCGGCATCCTACGCTGCGGCGGGGACCATCTCCGTCGCCGGTGGGCTGGCGGCGCTCGGGGTGCTCCCTGGCGCCTCCGCCGACCTCGCGATCGCCCCTCAGATCCTGGTGGGCGTGGGCCTCGCGCTCGCCCTGCCGGTGCTGACCAAGGCGGCCCTCGGTGACAGCGATCCACATGGCCTCCGGGGCGCGAGGACGATCGCGGCACGCCACGCCGGGATCGTCGTCGGAATCGTGCTCTTGACCCCCGTCCTGACCTGGCAGCTCGAAAGCCAAGAGGACGCCGGTCGGGCCGCCGGCACCGCCCTGCTGCTCGACGCTCCGCTGAGTCCAGCCACCAAGCTTGCCGTGGCCGAGGGGGTCGATTCCACCATCTCGAGCTCGGAGGGACAGCTTCCCGAGATATCGGAGGCCTTTGATGGGGTCTCAGATGACCCGGCCGAGCAAGCCGCCCTCGCCGAGCTGGAAGCCGGGATCGCCGACCAGCTCGAGCGCGCAGCTACCAACGCCTTCAGCCTGCCCTTCTTCGGCGCTGCCGCGTTGGCGACACTCGCCCTGCTCCCGTTGCTCCGAATCGCACGGATCCCACTGCCCCTAATCAGACGGAGGCCCAGCGCGTGAAAGATCGCATCCCGATCCTGCTCGCCCTCGGCGCCTCCTTGGGCGTGGTCGGGGCCTACCTCCTCGCCGGAGGCGCGAGCTACGAGCCCCTTGAGGCAGCCGATCCCTGCGAGCCCCGGGCCGAGGCCATCCTCGAGCAGCGCGATGCCCTCGAGGGCATCGTCCTATCGGCTCTCGATGGCGCCGCCTGCGAGCTGCAGGTGAGCCGAGAGGAGCTGACCGCGGCCCTCAGCGGCGATGAGGCCGCGCTGGATGCCTTCGCCGAGCGATACGGGATCGACGAGGAGCGGATCGACAGGGCGGCACGCGCCGCGCTCGTTCGCGCCGTCGACGATGCCGACCGCGAGGGGCGGCTTCCGAGCGGCAGCGCCCCGGTAGCGCGGTTCATAGCCGAGCGCGCTCCGGTAGCCGCCGTCCTCGACATCTTCCGCGCCGTACCCGGCGACCCAACGCCCGCGGCGCTGATCGAGGCAGCGCGAGAGGTCGGATTGGAGCTCGACTCTCTCCAAGACTCCCTCCGGAACCTGCTTGAGGGCCTGGGCTTACCGTAGCTCCCGCCACGACAAAGAGCCGCCCGGGGCTGGCCCGGACGGCTCTTGTTCGTGTCGATAAGACTGGCGGCGACCTACTCTCCCAGGCGGTTTCCCACCAAGTACCATCGGCGCTGAGGGGCTTAACGGCTCTGTTCGGAA
>JBPCOO010000199.1:0-3905 GCA_051000155.1 Solirubrobacterales bacterium
CGACGAAGAGCGCCGTTGGTCCAAGCAGTACCTCCCCGGACGGGCTCCTGGTGAGATGCATTCCGAGGAAGGGAAGCTCGGGATCCGGCACCGGATAGATGTTGGCGTGGACCAGATGGTTGCTGGAGGGCTTCAGCCGCAGGTAGGCGCCACGGAAAGGGACGATCCTCGGATCGGACTCGGCACCGGCCTCGACCGCGAGCCGGTCCGCCCAGGGACCGGCGCAGACGACGACTTTGGCGGCAAGGGTCGTACCCGAGGCGTGGTCGATCGCCGTACCGCCGCCGCGAGCCGCGAACCCGGTCACCTCACATCCGGTGTGGATGCGGCCGCCGCCGGAGACGAAGTCGTCAGCGTAGGCGCGCGCGACGGTTGGAAAGTCGACCACGCCGGTATTCGGGGAGTGCAGCGCCGCCAGCCCGGCCGCGTGCGGCTCGATCCGCCGCAGCGCATCGGGACCGATCCGCTCCAGCCCTCGGACCCCATTTGCCTTGCCCCGCCGCTCCAGCTCGGCCAGGCGTCTCAGCTCCTCGGCGTCGGTGGCGACGATCACCTTGCCGTCGCGGCGGGCGTCGATCCCGCGCTCGGCGCAGTACTCGTACAGCCGCCGCGCCCCCTCGACGCAGAGTCGTGCCTTCAGCGAGCCGGGCTGGTAGTAGATCCCGGCGTGGATCACCCCGCTCGAATGGCCGCTCTGGTGGGTCGCGAGCTCCGTCTCTCGCTCGAGCAACGCGATCTCGGCGTCGGGGTGGCGCTGGGCAAGCTCCCTCGCCGTCGCCAGCCCGACGATCCCACCACCGACGACGCAGATATCCGTTTGGGCGGGGGGAGGGAGAGGTGGCACGCGCGGGAGCCTATCCGCGATCAGCCGGTTGGATCGCGGCACTGCCGCAGGCGCAGAAGAACCATGCCGACTTCGAGTTGCTCGCGGCTCGCTCGGTCGCGGCGGAGGCCTTCGGGCGAACCTGCAGGTCTGTGGCTACGAGGATCTGGTGGCGATGAAGGAGGCCGCTGATCGCGGCGAGGACCGCCTCGACCTGATGCGGCTCAGGGAGGTGCGCGGAGGGTAGTCTCGGCCCGCGTGCCACTCCCGCTCTCCCCACCGCTCGAGCCCCAGCTTGCTCGTACCCGCAAGACGATGCCCGCTGGCGAAGGCTGGGCGTACGAGCCGAAGTACGACGGTTTCCGCGCGATCGCCTTCGTCACCGGGGACGAGGTCTACCTCCAGTCGCGCGGCGGTAAGCCGCTGCTGCGCTACTTCCCGGAATTGGAGTGGCCCGAGGGCGAATACGTGATCGACGGCGAGCTGGTGATCCTGGGTGAGGACGGCCGCGAGCTCTTCGACGCCCTCCAGAACCGGATCCACCCCGCGCAGTCGCGGATCGAGATGTTGAGTGAAGAGACGCCGGCGATCTTTCGCGCCTTCGATCTTCCCGCCCACGGGGACGAATCGCTTCTGGAGCGACCGTTCGCCGAGCGGCGGGCGGCCTTGGTCGAGTGGATCGCTGCGACCGGCGACGTCGTCGAGGACGGCCCGGGGGGCTGGCGGTCACGCTCGGTCGAGCTGGTCCCGCTGACCCTCGATACGGAGGCCGCCGAGCCCTGGCTCGAGAGCGGGGAGGGGGTGATCGCCAAGGAGCTGGACGCCCCCTACCGGCCCGGTGACCGCAAGGGGATGGCCAAGATCAAGCGCCTGCGGACGATCGACGCGGTGATCGTCGGCTGGCGCCCGGGCAAGGAGCCGAACACCGTCGGCTCGCTCATCCTCGGCCTCTACGACCCTGGCGGTGAGCTCCGGGTGGTCGGCCACACCTCCGGGCTCAAGGCAGCTCGCAAGCGAGAGCTGGTCGACGAGCTCGCGCCGTATGAGAGCGGCGAGCGCGGCTCGGGGGATCCCAGTCGCTGGGATGCCGGGCGCGAGCTGGAGTGGGTCTCGCTGCGGCCGGAGCTGGTGCTGGAGGTGAGCTTCGACCACGTCTCCGCCGGCCGGATTCGGCACGGGGCCAAGCTCCTGCGCTGGCGGACCGACAAGGATCCGACGGAGTGCACGATCGACCAGCTCGACGACTGATCGGCCCCTCAGCCCTCCGCGTTCAGCTCGTCGCGCATTGGTCGGGCGCGGCGCCGGGGAGGTGTCGATCCGGTGATTGAGAAGGAAGAAGGAAGCGTCGGCGGGACCGCGATTGGACTCGCAAGAGCTTGGCCGCTCCAGCTCCTCGATTCGCTCGAACCGAAACGGGGCTTCATCCGTGATCTCGAACTGGCGCCGGTGGCCCCTACCGCCACCAGCGTGACCGCCGTCGTAGCGCCGGGTCCGTGTCTGCGGGGGGGGGTTTGTTGATCCGAACGGCTGGGCAGATGCGTAAGGATCCACCAATGGACGGCACCGGAGACTTCATCGACAACCTCGAGCGACTTAGCAGCTCGGTCTGGGCCTCCGCCGCCTTGGTCGTGGCGGTCGATCTCGGACTGCTTGATCGCCTCGCCCGGCCGACGGACGAGGTCGAGCTGGTTACGAGCTGTGGCGATGACCCGCGGTTGGTCGAGGATCTGATCGAGGTCTTGATCTCGCTCGGCGCGATCGAGCGGGAAGGCGGACGCCTGGTTCCAACTGCTTCCCTGGAGATGCTCTCCTCGCCGACCCTGCGGCGCG
This sequence comes from Solirubrobacterales bacterium, assembly GCA_051000155.1. Classification (GTDB taxonomy): domain Bacteria; phylum Actinomycetota; class Thermoleophilia; order Solirubrobacterales; family 70-9; genus CAXMST01. Next base: position 2,654 of record JBPCOO010000199.1, read on the forward strand.
TGATCAACGGCAAGGTCCGCGGCGACCACCTGCAGACGCACGAATTGATCGCGCGCATGCGGGAGGGCCAGCCACTCCGCGGCTGGTCGACCGAAGATCCCGTCGCGCTCACAGCGCAGGGCGAGACCGGCGGCACGATCGGGTTGGTTATCGAGGCGCTGCTTCCGGGGCTCGACGGGCTCGCCGAGCGAATGGAGCGGCCCGGGGCTCGAATCCTCGACGTCGGTGCCGGCGTCGGAGTGATCTCCGCCGATCTCTGCAGGCTCTGGCCCGAGGCCGAGGCGGTGGGTCTCGAGCCCCACCGGACCTCGCGCGAGCTCGGCCGTTCGAGGATCGCCGCCGCCGGACTCTCCGACCGGATCGCGCTTCGCGACGAGCGGGTGGAGGCGCTTGGCGAGCACCAGGCCTACGACCTGGCCTTCGTCCCGCAGCCATTCATAGATCCGGTCGCCGTCGCCGAGGCGCTTCCCCGCATCTTTCGCGCCCTCAGGCCCGGGGGATGGTTGATCGTCCTCACGGGCGACGCCCCCCCGGGGTCGGCGCTGCTACGCGCGTCCCGCCGGTTTCGTGCCCGAATCTGGGGCGGGGGACTGGTCGAGTCCGACCGCCTCCGCGGCGAGTTGGAGATGGCGGGCTTCGAGCGCATCCGGGCGGACGGACACCTCGATTCCTTCCGCGCGTTTTGCGCCTGCCGACCGTTCGTTGGCAGCTCCACCGTCGGCTACAGCGACGATCTGCTGGGCGCTGGCGCGGACTGAGGCCACCACCGGCCGGATCCGGAAGGGGACCGGTCGCTCCCGGCGAAAGCGGTGGTTATGGAAACCGCCCGAGCGCAAGCTCCAGCCGCTGGCCACCCCTCGACCGAGTCGGAGCACCCCGGTGCACACCCGTCGGCGAAGCGCGACAAGCTCGACCGAGCCATCGAGACCGGCGAACGAGCTCTCGCCGCCCTTGGGACCGTCGCTCGCTCGATCCAATCGCGAAGGGGCATGAGCACCGCCGCGATCGGCGTGGTCGTGGTCGTGATCGCTTGGGTCTCCGAGCGCGACTCGACCTGGGGCGTGCCGGTGCTTCTCGGGGGAGGCCTACTGATCGCAATCGGAGTGGTCGGCCCGCGCCTCAGCGGCTCGCTGGGAATACGCTGGGGCGAGGACGGGGCGTACCTGGAGTTGAGCGGCGTGGTGGCGCCGCCCGGGGAGCGGCGGCGGGCGCCATCGGCCCTCACGCCGGGAGAGTCGGCACGGGACGGAAG
>JBPCOO010000205.1:0-2975 GCA_051000155.1 Solirubrobacterales bacterium
GAAGGAGGCCGCTGTCTTCGGCTTCATGATCGTCGAAGGCATGCTGTTGCGGCGGGTCCGTGTGTTGGACAAGACTCCTTTCGAGCTGCTTGGCCCTGGCGACGTGCTGTTGGGCGGACATGCGCTCGGCGAGGCTCGCGGTGCCTCAACCTCTAAGTCGGGAGGCGATGACGAGATCTCGCGTCGCGGTGTTAGACGAGCGGTTTCAGAGACTCGCAGCGCGGGTCCCAGAGCTCCACCGCGCAGTGGCCGCTCGTGGGATCCAGCGAGCTTGCTCGATGATGGTCTTGCAGGCGCTGGTGAGGATGAATCCTCCCGGTCGTCTGCTGGTGTTGCTCTGGCATTTGGCTGAGATATGGGGTCGGCCCAAGGAGGGATGCATCGAGCTACCGCTACCGCTTACCCAGGAGGTGCTTGGGAGGCTGACCACCCAGGGGAGGGGTTCCATCACCAAACGTGCGATTCCAGAGCTCGTCGAGGCAGGTTGCATCGATCGGGAGGGGCGGGCGGCCGACCAGATCTTCTACCTCCATCTGCCTGCGCCGACCGGGATTGATGGCTCGGCGATCCTCGACCGGCTCGTTCGCCGTGCCGATCGCTCGACGCCAGACAGAACGCCCGTGCTGCTTTAGCCCACCGGCGCGCGATCAGGACCAGCGGCGAATCCCGATGTGCACATGGTTGAAGTGGTCTCCCCCCACGTAGGTCTTCCAGAGCAGTTGAACGCGGTACGTGCCCCGCGTTGCCGAGACAACCCCCTCGTGCCCCGGCAGTCTGAAGACGACCGCCAACTCACGCGCGAACTGGTCGAGCTTCTCCCGCGAGCAGGTCGAGTCGCTGATGTCGTAGGCGTAGGCGGTCGTTGACCCGATCCAATGATCGGACGTCCCTCCTGATGCCGTGCTCTGGGTGCTTCGCTTTGCAGAGGTGAAATCGCAGCCGTAGCGGCGAGCCAGCCTGAGCGCCAGATCGGCGAACTTCTTCGACCCACCCCAGGCGCCCGAGGTATCGGTCCAATCGATCCGGCCGAGCGATTGACCGCCGAGCCCGCCGGCCGGCTCGCAGACGACGGTCGCACCACCGAAGCGCTCGGCATTGGCGAGGACATCATCGACGTACCAGTCGGCGTGGTTGTAGGCGAAGATCGCGCGGCGCCAGTCGGCGGGGGCGCCGCTGGCCCGGAGGTAATTGGCGGCGGCGTGGATCGCGTCGGCGGGCTGGTAGCGGTCGGCGCGCCCGTCGCCGTTGGCGTCGACGCCGTAGCTCGCCCAGGTCGGTGCGAGAAACTGCATCGGCCCCCCGGCGCCGGCGGAGTTCTCCCCCGAGGTGACTCCGGGCGCCTCGAGCCGGCCGAAGTCGGTCTCGATTTTGTGGATCCCCGCCAGCACGCCGAAACCGCGTGGACCGAGGCGGTAGCGCGCCGCCGCCTTCTCATACATCGGCACGTACCGGGGCAGCAGCCCAGACGACCCGTTTCCACTGAGCCGCACCTGACACTGCTCGCCTTCGACCTGGCCGGCGCTGATCGGAGCAAGCATGCCCACCAGCAGAACCAGCCCCAGGAACGCGGTCGCCCCCGCCACGGCGAGCTTCGCCGCCACCGGCATCGCCGCAGCCTTCGCCACGGCTCCGAGCGCTCCCCGCTGGGGAATCATCGCTCACCCGCCGTGGCGACCAAGAGCCCGCCCGAGGGCTGCCGCTCGATGATGAAGCTCACCGTCTCGCGCTTGCCGGCCCGAACGACAACCCCCGAGAGCACCCCGGTGCCCGCCTCCTCCCCAAGTCGGACCTCCAGGGTCCGGGCTAGCAGCCGGCCTCTCGGCGCTACAGGAGATGTACCGACCGCTCGCGGTGGGCTCGACAGGAGCTCGCCGGCGAACTCAGTGGTAGTCGTTCGGCGCAGAGCCCTTCGCACCCCGTCATCGAGCTCGCCAACCTCGTAACGGAGGAACGCATCCAGGAACTCGCGGCCCAGCGCTCTCGCCTCCCGCTGAAGGCCGGCGGCTCCGGGAAGGGGGCTGTCTTCAGCCCGGGCGGGCGTTCGTTCGCGTCCTCGCGAGATCGATCGCCGGATCCCAACCGTCGCGCCACCTTCCTCGATGCGGGCTTCCGGACCCCCCTCCTCGCTGACAGCCCCGTTCGGTGGCTCGTCGAGGCGACCGACCTGGTCTTGTCCCTCACCCTCGCCACCAGACAGCCAGGCCAAGGACCCAACTCCGACCGCCAGCCCCACGGCTATGCCAACTACGAGGGCACGTCGTGTCCCCGATCCGCCCACCTCGCACTCACCGCGTCAACCCGCGGTTGGCCCGGGTGCGGCCGGCGTGGCGACGCCGGGTGTTCCTGCGATCCCGGCCGGCTTTGAGCACGCGGCGGTTGATGCCGTCACGGTCGGTCCCGAGCTGATCGAACTCGTTCGCCTTCGCGCGATCCTTGCGGAACGCTCTCTGGGCGCGGTAGCGCTCGGACCGACTAATCGTCGAATCCTCTGAGGCCTCGACTGCGCGCAGCGCGCGGCGATCGCTCGCTACCTGGCGGTCGACGGCCTCTTGCGATAGTGCAGCTCCCTCCGCTCTGGGATCTGTCGGGCTAGCCCCGTCAAAGCGCCGGGTGGGCGCCCCCTCTTCCCCGTCCCTGGACAGTGGCGCGCCCCCAAGCGGCGGACGGGCGCTGGAGCCGCCGGCCGGAGGGGTCGACCGCCATTCCCCGCCCGTAGCCGAGTCTGGGCCGAGTTGCCGGCGCAACTTCTGCTCGTAGCCGGCGAGCTGATCCTCATCCCAGCGCGAGCCGGTCTGCTCCTGCCGTCTGTCGGCGGATTCGACCCGCTTTTGTGCCTCACGCGCCCGACCGATCTCGGTGACGAGCTCCGCCCTTCGGCCGGCGAGTTGCGCGCCGTCGGGATGAAGCTCAGCCGCCCGCGCCGGCGGAGTTCCCCGCTCAACCTCTGTCTCGTAGGAGGCGAGGTCGGGGTGGGT
>JBPCOO010000233.1:0-4787 GCA_051000155.1 Solirubrobacterales bacterium
TCCGCTCGAAGGTGTACTTCCAGACCATCAGGATGCGCTCGAAGTTGGCTGGGTCCTCGATCCTCGAGTAGGGCTCGGTCTCGCGTAGCTCCTCCGACAGCTCGCGCGAGGACCAGAGCTTGCGCCGCGAGCGCTCGTCGAAGAAGGAGCCCGGATGCTCGTAGTCGCCGGCCCGCTTGCGGCCCTTGCCCATCATCATCGAGGCCGCAACCGCACGCGGATCGCGCACGACGTGGACGAGGATGGACTTCGGCGCCAGCGGGGCGATCCGGTCCAGCTTGGCGTAGATGCGGGTGAACTTGACCATCGGCTCGCGACCGTCGGCCGAGCCCTCCTCGAGCAGTTGGGAGATGAAGCCGGTGCAGTGGTCGGGCAGGCCCGGGCCGATCTCGCGCGCGGGCTCGCCAGGTCCACCCCAGTTGAACTGCTCGATCTCCAGGCCGGGGTGGTGAGCGTCGCGGTAGGCGGTCCGCAGGGCGCGCGTCTCGGCGAACGGATCCGTAGCGCGGGCGCCCGAGCCCCCGCCCGGCGTCTCGGTGTCCTCGCGCAGCGGCTCGTAGAAGCAGCGCAGGCCGGGATCCTCCAGCAGAGCGTCGTAGAGGATCGTCGTCCCCGAGCGCCGCATGCCCTGGATCAGGATCGTCATTCCCCGTCAGCCTTTGCTTTCTCCTCCTCCGCGGCCCTCTTCTTCTCCTCCGCGGCGGCCTCCTCGTTCTCCTCCTCCGCGGCCCTCTGCTTTTCGGCGGCGATCGCGCGCTGCTCCGCCGTCGCCTTCTTCTTAGCCGCCCGCTTCTCCCTGCTCTTACGCGAACGTGAGCGGCTGGCGACGGACACCAGCGATTCAAACACGGTCCTGGAGGAGGATCGCAGCGAGGCCGTGATCCTGTCGCCCATCGTATCCGTCTGACCGGGGGTCTCATCGTGGTCGTCGTTGGCGACCACGCTCAGACCGCTGTCCGACCAGCGAGCCAGCTCGATGCTTTCCTGGTCGCCGTCCCCGGCGGGAAGGACGAGGACCTTGCAGCCCTCGGTGCGGCACTGGAGCAGTTGGTTGCCGCCGTTCGTCTCCAGTCGCCGCTCGAGTTGTTCGTAGGTGACGTCGGCGTCGAACAGCGGCCTGCCGCGGCGGTCGGGCTGATCCGGCCCGTCCCCCTCGGCCACCTCGAGCTGGAAGACCCGGGCCCGGCCGAGCTCCTCGCTCAACTGCGTGGCGACGAGGCTGTTGTAGGTGTCGCTGGGACTGGCGACGATGACGTGGCCGAACCGGCTGAGGTCGAGATCGGCCTCCTCGAGGCCGTCGAGGAGGTGGCCCCCGTATATCTCGAGGCCGTCCACCTCGACCTCGTCCCCGGGGGCGTAGGTGACCGGGCTCCCGAGCTTGTGGATCCCGCGCGCGATCTCCAGCGAAACGTCGCCTCCGCCGACGATCAGGGTTTCGAGCGGATTTTCGTTGGAGATGCCGAGACGGCGAGCGACGGGTAAGCCCGCCAAGCCGGCGATCATCGCCGTGCCGAGGATGACGAAGAAGGTGAGAGGGGCCAGGAGCTCGGCTCCGGCGACGCCCTCCTCGACGAGTTGGAGGCCGAACAGGGAGGCGACCGCCGCCGCGACCACCCCTCGTGGCGCCATCGACGCCAGGAACGCCCGCTCTCGCCAGGTATGCCTGGAGGGCAGGGTGGCCAGCAGGACGCCCAGCGGACGGACCACGACCACCAGCGCCGCCAGGAAGACGAACTCCTTGAGGCCGAGCGCCGCCTCCAGGTCCGAGATCGAGAGCCGCGCCGCGAGGATGATGAACAGGACCGAGGTGAGCAGCAGCCCGAGGGTTTCCTTGAACTCGGTGATCCGCTGCACCGGCACGCGCGTTTGGTTGGCGACGACCATTCCCATCAGGATCGCCGCAATCAGCCCCGACTCCTCCCGCCAGGCGTCGGAGACGGCCACCGCCGCGATCACCATCATCAGCGTGGTGGCCGGTTGCAGCGACTCGTCGATCTCGTAGGTGCGCAGTGCGGCGATGAGGATGATCGCGGCGATGATCCCGACGCCGATCCCGACCGCCCCGCTATAGGCGAGCTGCGAAGCCGCCTCGCCAAAGCTCGGCGCTCCCTCGCCGGCGAGGATGATCTCGTAGACGACAACCGCGAGGAGTGCGCCGACGGGATCCATGAACACGCCCTCCCATTTCATCGTCTTCGCGACCCGCCCGCGGGGCTTGATCGCGCGCATTAGTGGCAGGACCACGGTGGGCCCGCTGACCACCAGGATCGCTCCCAGCAGCGTCGAGACCCTCAGCTCCAGCCCGAGGATGTAGTAGGCGCCCGCGGTCGAGCCGGCGAAGGTGACGACGGCGCCGATCGTCAGCAGCCGTCGGACGACTGAGGCGACGTCCTTGTCGACCTCGTCGAGGTTCAAGAGCAGGCCGCCCTCGAACAGGATCACCCCGACCGCAAGGGTGACGAACGGGAACAGCAGATCGCCAAGCAGCGCGTCGGGGTCGAGCACGCCCAGGATCGGCCCGACCACGAGGCCGGCGACCAACAGGATCACGATCGAGGGGACGCCGAGGCGGTCGGCAACGAGCGAGCCCCCAACCGCGAGCGCGAGGATGCCGACCAGGGCGAGCAGATCCGACTGCTCGCCGGCGGCTGTCAGCAGGAAGTCCACGCGGTCAGCTCACCCTGCCTACTGGTTGGTCACCTGTTCCCGTCATCCCGCCCATTGACAAGAGGGTAGCCCGCGCCGCTCCCGGCGACCGCGCCGGGCCGCGCAACCTCGGCCCGCAGCGTCTCGGAGCTCTCGCCGTCGACTTGCTGGCCGGTCTGCCGAACAGGGCTCTAGAAGCGTCGCTGGCTGTCAGCGGAGCGGTCGACCGGGCCGGCTCGGGGTAAGCCCCCGGGCCGGCCTGCGTTGAGCCTCATACCTCGAGGTCTTCCGGCAGCGGCACCTCCTGGGGCGGGGCGCCTCGCTGCTGGCCCCAGTCGGTGAAGGCGATCCCGTCTCGGCCCTCATGGGTGCCGTAGCCGCCGATCGCGAGCAGGTGGACGGTTTCGGAGCCGCGGTTGGAGAGCTGGCGCTTGAGCTCGGGGGCGATCCGGATCAGCTCCCCGGCTTCCAGCTCCAACGGCTCGCCCTCGCCCTCCAGCTCCACGGTGAGCGTTCCCGCGTGGACGAGGAAGACCTCCTCCTGGCTCTCGTGGCGGTGGATCCTCCCTCGCTGGCCGGGGAGCATCGTCATCTGGTTGAGGCCGAAGCTGGTCACCCCGAGCGGCGTGCGCAGCCCGCGGAAGCGCTCGGCGTTGTCGGCGTCGATTCGCTCCCGGCCGGTCCCTCGCTCGCTCATCAAAGCTCCCGGCCGGTGATCCGCTCGTAGGCCTCGAGGTACTTGGAGCGGGTCCCCTCGATCACCTCCACGGGCAGCTCAGGGGCCGGCGGGGAGTGGTCCCAGCCCTGCTGGTCGAGCCAGTCGCGGACGTATTGCTTGTCGAAGCTCGCCTGCCCGCGACCGGTCTCGTAGTCGTCGGCGGGCCAGTAGCGGGAGGAGTCGGGGGTGAGCACCTCGTCTCCGAGGACGACCTCCGCGCCGGGGTGGGAGCCGAACTCGAACTTGGTGTCGGCGAGGATGATCCCCCGCTCGAGCGCGTGCTGGGCGGCGTGGGAGTACAGCTCGATCGAGACCCGGCGCAGCTCCTCCATCAGCTTGCGATCCCCGACCAGCTCGGCGGCGCGGTCGAAGTCGATGTTCTCGTCGTGGTCGCCGACCGCGGCCTTGGTCGCCGGGGTGAAGATCGGCTCCGGCAGCTTCTCCGACTCCTCGAGGCCGGGCGGCAGCTCGATCCCGCAGACCGACTGCGACTGCTTGTACTCCTTCCAGCCCGAGCCGGTGATGTAGCCGCGGACGACGCACTCGACTGGATACATCTCGAGCTTGCGGACGCGGAAGCCCCGCCCGGCGGCCTCCGGCGGAACCTGCTCGTCGAGAAAGTGGTTGGGAACTATCTCTCCTGTCTGCTGGAACCAGAAGATCGACATCTGGGTCAGCACCTTGCCCTTGTCGGGGATCGGGTCGTCCAAGACGACGTCGTAGGCGCTGATCCGATCGGAGGCGACCATGATCAGTTCCTCGCCGGAGTGGTAGATCTCGCGGACCTTGCCGGAGGAGTGCAGCTCGAGGTCGGAGAGGGGGGTCTGGGTGGGATCGCTCATGTGGGCGAAACTATCAGCGTGAGGCGGCGACTGAGGTGGCGCGCGGCCGTCGTCGGACCTCGCCGGCGCGGGCGGCCTACAACGCGACCCCGACCAGCGTCGGCTCGGGCTTGAGGGTGACCCCGAAGCGGTCGCGAACGCCGTCGCGGATCTCGCGCGCCAGACCGACCAGCTCGTCGGTGGTGGCCCCACCGCGGTTCACCAGGGCGAGGGTGTGCTTGGAGGAGATCCCCGCGCGCCCGGCCCCGTAGCCGCGTCTGAAGCCCGCCCGCTCGATCAGCCAGGCGGCAGAGGTCTTGTAGCCGCCGCCGGGCTCGGGCCACCGCGGCGGGGCCGCCTCCTCGTCGAGCCGTTGGGCAACTCGGTGGGCCATCGCCTCGAAGGCCTCGGCCTCGAGGATCGGGTTGGTGGAGAAGGAGCCGGCGCTGACCGAGTCGGGGTCGGCGGGGTCGAACACCATTCCCTTGCCGCGCCGCAGCTCCAGCACCGCGGCGCGGACCCGTGCCGGTGGCACCCGCTCGCCGACGTCGACCCCGAGCGCGGCGGCGAGCTGGGCGTAGCGGATCGGTGCGGCAAGCGGC